>CAZQBJ010000064.1:0-11552 GCA_964591465.1 uncultured Brevundimonas sp. | reverse complement strand
TGACCGGCTGGAAGCGGCGGGCCAGGGCGGCGTCCTTCTCGACGTGCTTGCGGTACTCGTCGAGGGTGGTGGCGCCGACGCAGTGCAGCTCGCCGCGGGCCAGGGCGGGCTTGAGCAGGTTGGACGCGTCCATGGCGCCATCCGTCTTTCCGGCGCCGACGAGGGTGTGGATCTCGTCGATGAACAGCACGATGCCGCCTTCCGCCGCGGCCACTTCGTTGAGCACCGCCTTGAGCCGCTCCTCGAACTCGCCGCGGTATTTCGCGCCGGCGATCAGGGCGCCCATGTCGAGCGCCATGACGCGCTTGTCCTTGAGGCTCTCGGGCACGTCGCCGTTGACGATCCGCAGGGCCAGGCCCTCGACGATGGCGGTCTTGCCGACGCCGGGCTCGCCGATCAGGACGGGGTTGTTCTTGGTCCGGCGGGCGAGGACCTGGATGGTGCGGCGGATCTCCTCGTCGCGGCCGATGACCGGGTCGAGCTTCTTCTCGCGGGCGGCCTGGGTCAGGTCGCGGGCGGAGCGCTTCAGCGCGTCGTAGGCGTCCTCCGCCGCGGCGGAGTCGGCGGTCTTGCCCTTGCGGATCTCGGCGATGGCGTCGTTGAGCTTGTCGGGCGTGGCGCCGACGGAGGCCAGGACGGTGGCGGCGACGCCGCCTTCCTTGGCGATGGCCCACAGCAGCCGTTCGGTGGTGACGAAGGCGTCGCCGGCCTTCTTCGCGGCCTGTTCGGCGGCCGAGAAGACGCGGGCGGTGTCGCCGTCGAGATAGAGCTGGCCCGAGCCGCCGGAGACCTGGGCGCGCTTCTGCAGGGCGGTTTCCACGGCCTGTTCGGCCTTGGCGGCGTCGCCGCCGGCGGCGGTGATCAGGTTGCGGGCGAGGCCGTCGCGCTCCTCCAGCAGCACCTTGAGCAGGTGCTCGGGGGCGAACTGCTGGTGGCGGCGGGCCAGGGCCAGCGACTGGGCCGACTGGACGGCCTGTTTGGCGCGGTCGGAGTAGAGGTCGAGATTCATCTGTTCAGGCGTCCCCAAATAAGGCGGATCGCGGCCGGCGCACCCTTTGAAGCAAGCAACGCGCCGTCCGGTTGCGGCTAAGTTGGGTGTGGCCCTGCGGTCACACAAGAGGGGCGGCGGGAACCGCGCGGCGGCCGCGGCGCTACGGTGGGATGTTCAGGACCCGCATGAACCCGAAGGTGTTCTGGGGGGCCAGCGTGATCATCGGCCTGCTGCTGGCCGTCGCCCTGATCGCGCCGGGCGCCTCGGACCTGGTCTTCGCCCGCGCCCAGGCCTGGGTGATCGCCAGTTTCGGCTGGTTCTACGTGGCCGCGGTGGCCGGATTCCTCGCCCTGGTGGTGGTGCTGGCCGTCGGCCCGACCGGACGGCTGAAGCTGGGCCCGGACGATTCCACGCCGGATTTCCCGTACCTGTCGTGGGTGGCGATGCTGTTCGCCGCCGGGATGGGCATCGGGCTGATGTATTTCGGCGTCGCCGAGCCGGTGCAGCACTATGTGGCCCCGCCCGAGGTGGAGCCGCGCAGCTTCGAGGCCGCCCGCGAGGCGATGGTCATCACCTTCTTCCACTACGGGTTTCACGCCTGGGGCATCTATGGACTGGTGGGCCTGACCCTGGCCTTCTTCGCCTACCGCAAGGGCCTGCCCCTGACCCTGCGCTCGGGGCTGTATCCCCTGCTCGGCGAGCGCATCAAGGGACCGATCGGCGACGCCATCGACATCTTCGCCATCTGGGGCACGGTGTTCGGCCTGGCCACCTCGCTGGGCTTCGGCGTGGCCCAGATCAACAGCGGGCTGAACTATCTCACCGGCCTGCCGTCGAACGCCGGGGTGCAGGTGGCGCTGATCGCCGCCATCATGGGAGCGGCGACCATCTCGGTGCTGACCGGCGTCGACCGCGGCGTGCGCCGGCTGTCCGAGCTGAACCTGGTGCTGGCCATCCTGCTGATGGCCTTCGTCTTCGCCGTCGGGCCGACCGTCTTCCTGCTCAAGGCGCTGGTGCAGAATTTCGGCCTGTACCTCGACCACTTCTTCGCCCGCACCTTCACCATGTACGCCTACGAGCCGCGCGGCTGGATGGCCAATTGGACGCTGTTCTACTGGGCCTGGTGGATCGCCTGGTCGCCGTTCGTCGGCATGTTCTTCGCCCGCATCTCGCGCGGGCGCACGGTGCGCGAGTTCCTCACCGGGGTGCTGCTGGCCCCGGTGGGCTTCACCTTCGTGTGGATGACCGTGTTCGGCAACACGGCCATCAGCCTCGACATGGGCGGAGCCGCCGGGGCCATCTCCGAGGCGGTGATCGCCGACCTGTCGACGGCCCTGTTCCGCTTCTTCGAGTTCCTGCCCGGCACGGCCATCACCTCGTGGCTGGCGGTGCTGCTGGTGGCGGTGTTCTTCGTCACCTCGGCCGATTCCGGCTCGCTGGTGATCGACACCATCGCCTCGGGCGGGGCCGACGACACGCCGCGCTGGCAGCGGGTCTACTGGTGCGGCGTCGAGGGCCTGGCCGCGGCCCTGCTGTTGCTGGCCGGCGGGCTGGGGGCGCTGCAGGCGGCGACCTTGGTGGCGGCCCTGCCGTTCGCCCTGATCATGATCGTGCTGGCCTACGGCCTGACCCGACAGATGCGGGCCGACCTCGCCGGCGTCGCCGCCGCCGGGCCGGTCGCGCCGCTGGGCGAGCGGGTCAAGCGGATCATCGCCCCGGCCCGCCGCCGCGACATCGAGCGGCAGATGGCCCGCCAGGGTGCGCCGGCCCTGTCGACCGTGCGCGACGCCCTGGTCGCCGAGGGCCTGGAGACGGCCGAGCTGGTGGTCACGGCCGACAGCGCCGAGCTGGGCGTGCATCATCCCCAGGGACCGGACTTCCGCTACCGCCTGCGGGCCATGTCGCGGCCGCTGCCGGCCTATACGGTGCTGGACGCGCCCGAGGGCCGCCGGGCCGTGGAGTGGCGGCTGGTGGCCGAGACCGAGGGGCGCGGCCCGCGCGACGTCACCGGCCTGGGCCGCGACCAGATCGTCGCCGACGTGCTGGAGCGGCTGGCCGCCTGGCGGGCCGGCTGAGGTCTGGCGCCGGGCCGGCCGCCCCGCTAGCGTCGCGGCCGATCAGTCGGGGAGTCGCCTCATGTCATTGACGCTTTCGCGCCGCTCGGCGCTGTGGTCCGGGGCCGCGGCGGCCGGGGTCGCCGGCCTGCCGCGACGGGTCTGGGCCCGTGACGGCCGCGGCGACGACCAGCTGGCGGCCGAGGTCGAGGCCCATGTGCGCGCCTGCATGGCGGCCTGGCCGGACCAGCCGGCGGTGTCGGTGGCGCTGGTGCGCGACGGCCGGCCGGTGCTGACCCGGGCCTGGGGCGTGCGCCGCCAGGGCTCGGCCCAGACGGTGGACGAGACCACCCTGTTCGCCGTGGCCTCCAACACCAAGGCGATGACCTGCGCCGCCCTGGCCATGCTGGTGGACGAGGGCAAGGTGGACTGGGACGCGCCGGTGCGCGCCTACCTGCCGGACTTCACCCTGTCCGACCCGGTGATCGGCGCGCGGATCACCGTGCGCGATCTGGTCAGCCACCGGGCCGGCTTCGGCCTCGGGGCCGGCGACCTGCTGTTCTGGCCCAACAGCACCCGCACCCGGGCCGAGGTGATGGCCGCCGTCCCGCACGTGCCGATCGAGCACGGCTTCCGGGCCGGGTACCGCTACTGCAACCTGATGTTCGTGGTCGCCGGGGAGGTGGCGGCGGCGGTCGAGAGGCGTCCGTGGGAGCAGGTGATCCAGAGCCGCATCCTCGATCCGCTCGGCATGACCGACACCGTGCCGATGACGACCCTGGCCGACCCGGCCCGCTCGGCCCTGCCGCACGGGCGCATCGGGCCGCCGCTGCGCTACCAGGGGCCGATGACGGTGCTGGCCGAGTCCATCGCCGACATCTGGAACTGGGACTCGGCCGCGGCGGCCGGCGGCGTGTGCACCAACGCCCGCGACTGGAGCAAGTGGATCGCCGTCCAGCTGGCCGGCGGGGCGCTGCCCGGCGGCGGCCGGCTGTGGTCCGAGGACCAGGCGGAGCAGATGTGGAAGCCCAACGTCATCGTCTCGGGCACTCCGGGGCCGACGGCCGAGCTGCCCGGCCGGGCGATCACCGCGACCTACGCCATGGGCTGGTCGGTGCAGGATTATCGCGGCGAACGGCTGATCAGCCACGGTGGCGGCTCGCCCGGCGGCATTTCGGCGACGGTTCTGATCCCCGGCCGCGACGCCGGCTTCTCGGTGTTCACCAACGCCGAGGAGGGCCAGCTGCTGCGCGCCCTGCGCAGCGGGATCGCCGACATCGTGATGGACAAGGCGGGGTTCGACTGGATCGCCGACCAGCGTCGCGCCCTGGCCGAGAGCACCGAAAAGTCGCTGGCCGCGGCGGACGCGATCGACGAGGGCGAGGCCCCCTCGGATCCGCCGTCGCTGCCGCTGGCCGCCTATGCCGGGACCTGGCGCGACCCCTGGTACGGCGACATCGTCATCGAGCCGCGCGGCGCCGGCCTGTGGCTCAGCTTCAGCCGCACCCCGGCGCTGCAGGGGCCGCTGGAGCCCTACGCCGGCGAGACGTTCCGCACCCGCTTCCCGGACAAGCGCGAGGAGGACGCCTTCGTCACCTTCGAGCTCGAGGACGGCGTTCCGGTCCGCGCCACCCTGGCCGGCGTCTCGCCGGACATCGACTTCAGCTACGACTTCCAGGACCTGCGGCTGACGCGGGTGTAAGGCCGGGGGTCAGCGTCCGGTCGACGGGCGCTGGCCCGCCTCGAGGATCGGCATGCCGGCTTCGGTCGGGATGTAGATGACCTGGCGGTCGCCGCGGCCGGCGGTTTCCTGCAGCATGTGGATGTAGGCCCAGCGCAGGTAGTTGTCGGGGCCGCCGAGGCTCTCGGACATGATCCGGTTGGCCTCGTTGGTGCCCCGGGCGCGCTCGATCTCGGCCTGGGCGGTCAGGCGCGCGGAGTCCAGCGAGGCCTGGGCCTCGAGGACGCGGATGCGGCGATCCTGCACCGCCTGTTCGTAGGCGGCCTTGCCGGCCATCTGCTTGCGATAGACGTTGTAGGTCGGCAGGCCGACCAGGACCAGGACGACCACGATGAGGCCGCCGAGGATGAGGGCCAGGGTCGGACCGAAACCGCGCATGCAGGGATCTCCCACGAAAATGGACCCGGAACCTTCACCGCGAAGGCCGGCCGGTCAAGGGTTCAGCGGGCGGGGACCAGATCGATCAGGTCGAGGTTAGACTCGTTCTGCGGCCACGGGATGGCCAGGCGCCAGCGGCGGTCCTCGATGCGTTCCAGCACCGCCACCAGATCGCGCGCGGGCGTCTGGCCGTAGGAGTTGGCCGGCGGCTCGTCGCCCAGGGCCATGGAGCCCAGCATCACCGAACGGCCGTCGCTTTCGGGGAACAGCAGGCCCGAGGGCCGCTGCGAACCGGTCAGCTTGGAGAATTTCAGGCCGTTGGGGGTGCGCTCGATGCGGCAGTCGAACCAGCCGTAGACCACATAGCCCAGCCCCGCCTCGCCGGCCTGCGAGCCCAGCTTGACCGTCCGGCAGCGGTAATCGCCCGGCGGCGGGGCGACCCCGCGCAGACCGGCGCCCGGGTCGATCAGCCGGCCGGTGGAGGCCAGGTCGCCCGAGCCGCCCTGGCGGCGGGCCTGCTCCAGGGCCAGCTCCCAGGCGGCGTCGAGCCGGTTCAGCCGGTCGCGGTCGAAGGCGGTGATGATGCCGCGCCAGTCGCGCAAGACGGGGCCGTCGCCGCCGGGGGGCGGAGGCGGCGGAGGCGGCGGGGCCGCGGGCGTGGCGCAGGCGGTCAGGACGAGGGCGGCGGCGAACGGAACAAGGCGACGCATCGGCACTCCTTCGGGCGACCGGAACGGAAGGTCGCCGCGATGAGTCCAGCCTGGCCGTATCAGGTCAACCCCGAGAGGGGGTCGAATGCGCCGCTCAGGCGTCCTCGCCAACCGGGGCGTCCGAGGCCTTGCGGCGGGTGCGCGCGCGGGCCGGACGCGGCGCGTCCTCGTCGGACGACGCCTCGGCGGCCGGACGGGCCGGCGCCGGACGGGTCAGGAAGCCGGGCAGGGCGGCCTCGGCGCCTTCGGCCTCGCGCGGGGCGTCCCGCTCGGCGCGGGGGCGGCGCGGCGCCCGTTCGCGGGCCGGTTCGGCCGAAGCGGTCTCGTCGCGCGGGGCGTCGCCGCGCGGCTCGATCACCGCCAGCGGATCGCCGTTGCTCTCGGACCGGGTCTCGCCCTGGCCGCCGTCGCCGTTGTCGCGGTCCTGGCGGGGGCGGCGGTCGCGGCGCTCCCAGCGGTCGCGGCGGCCATCGCGGGGGCGATCGTCGCCCTCGCCGCGGGCCTCGCGTTCGTCGCCGTTGCGCGGCCGGTCGCGGTCCTCGCCGCCGTCCTGGGCCTGTTGTTGCTGCTGCTGGGCCGCCTGGGCGGCGGCGAAGGCCGCGGCCTGGGCCCCCGACTCGTCCTCGAAATCGATGTCGAAGCCCTGGCTGAAGGTCTCGCGGGCGGCGATGTCCTGCACCGAGCGCTGCGGCTGCAGGGCGCGCAGCACGCGGAAATAATGCTCGCCGTGCTGCAGATAGTTCTCGGCCAGCACCCGGTCGCCGGCGGAAAAGGCGTCGCGGGCCAATTGCTGGTACCGCTCATAGACCGTCTGGGCGTTGCCGCGGACCTTGATGCCCTCGGGCCCGGCCGAATCCCACGAGCGGTTGGGATTGGTGCTGTTCTGGTTGCCGCCGCCGCCGGGCTTGCGGTTGCGTCCGCGTTGCCGCTTCATGCCCTTGAAATCTCTCATCGCACGGTACCGTGTGTTCTGGGCGCGCCGCCGGCCTTTGGGCGGACGGCGGGCGCTCGGATGGGTCGTCCAGTCGTTCGGGGCCAATCCCCGGCTTGCGCGCTTGGAAAACCGTTTGTCTCCCCGGTTCGTGGGTCCGGCGGGGCGAGGCCCCTGCCTGTCACGAACCCGCCCCGCGAGACTCCGGGCGGGAAATCAGCCCGAAACGATGCGATCTGGTGGGAGACAGGACCAGACTTAGCGAGTCGTCGCGCCGTTTCCAAGGGGATTCTTGACCCCGGTGACCACCCGGTCCCGATCGCCCAGGTCACGGACCACCTGCACGGCGTCGGCGCCGGCGTCGCGGAACAGGGCGCTGACGGCCTCGGCCTGGTCCCAGCCGATCTCCACCGCGAACACTCCGCCGGGCCGGAGCAGGCGCAGGATCTCCGGCGCCAGGGCGCGGTAGGCGTCCAGCCCGTCCTCGCCGCCGTCCAGCGCCAGCATCGGATCGTGCTCGCGCACCTCCGGGTCCAGTCCGGCGATGTCGCCGCGCGGAATGTAGGGCGGATTGGACACCACAAGATCGAAGCTGGCGTCGGCCAGACCGTCGGCCCAGGCCGTGCGCAGGAAGGCGGTGCGGTGGTTCAGGTCGAGGTTGGCGGCGTTCTCGCGGGCCACCGCCAGGGCCTCCTCGGAGATGTCCGTGCCCAGCCCCCGGGCGGCCGGCCGCTCGGCCAGGACGGCCAGCAGGATGGCGCCCGAGCCGGTGCCGATGTCCAGCATCTGGAAGGCCATGGCCTCCGGGAAAGCCGCCAGGGCCGTCTCGACCACCGTCTCGGTGTCCGATCGCGGCGACAGCACCGCCGGGGTGACCGACAGCATGATCTTCCAGAACGCCTTGCGCCCCAGGATGCGCGAGACCGGTTCGCGCCGGGCGCGGCGATCCACATAGCCCTCGAGGGTCCGGGCCTGCTGCGGCGACATGACGCGATACGGATCGGTCAGGATGTCCAGCCGGGTGACCCCGGCGGCCGCCTCGAGCAGCAGGCGCGCGTCGATCGACGGGCTGTCGGCCCCGGCGTCCTTGAGCCGGGCCTGGGCGGCCTTCCAGGCCTGGAGCAGGGTGGGGTCGGCGGTCATGGCGCGGTTCTGCCCCCGCCGGCCGGCCGCCGCAAGCGGAACGCCGGGGCCAGCGTGGCCGTTGAGCGGCCGATGAGCACCCGATCCTTCCTTCCCCGCCTGAGCGGCCCGTGGCGCTGGATCGGCGCCGCGGGGGCCGGGCTGATGGCCGGGGCCGCCCTGGCCCACACCCTGGACACCCGCGGGCGCTTCGGCCCGAGGCGCGCCGCCGAACCGGCCCCGGCCCATCCGGAGGACTTCGCCATCGCCGAGCCGGGCCGCGGCCGCACCGCCGAGGCGCCGCACGAGATTCCGCGCAAGGGGTGGATCGACATCCTGTGGCGGGCCGGCGCGTCCTATTTCGGCGACCGGCTGGGGTTCCTGGCCGGCGGCGTGACCTTCTTCACCGTGCTGTCGCTGTTCCCGACCCTGGCCGCCTTCGTGGCCCTGTACGGCCTGTTCGCCGATCCCTCGACGGCCTGGGGCCACATGTACTTCCTGCAGGACATCCTGCCGGACGCGGTGGCCAATTTCTTCGGCGAGGAGATGCGGCGGCTGGCCGGGGACCGCAAGCCGGCCCTCGGCCTGACCCTGGCCGGCACGGTGCTGGCCGCCCTGTGGACCGCCAACGCCGCGGTGCGGGCGCTCTTCTATGGGCTGAACATCGTCTACCACGAGACCGAGAAGCGGAACGTGGTCGCCTACAACCTGGTGTGCATGGTGTTCACCGTCGGCGGCATCGGCTTTCTGCTGGTGGCCACCGGCCTGGTGGTGGCCGCCCCGCTGGTGCTGACGCCGCTGGGCCTGCTGGAGGAGGTGTCGCGCCTGACGCCGCTACGGTGGCTGGCCCTGCTGGCGGTCTATGTCGTGGCTCTGACGCTGGTCTATCGCTACGGGCCGTGCCGGGCGCGGGCCAAGTGGCGCTGGCTGACCCCCGGCGGCCTGGTCGCGGCCATTCTGAGCCTCGTCTTCTCGGGCGCCTTCTCGCTCTACCTGTCCGAGATCGCCGACTTCAGCCGCACCTATGGATCGCTGGGCGCCATGATGGGCTTCCTGCTGTGGACCTGGCTGTCCGCCCAGGCGATCCTGATCGGCGGGGCGCTGAACGCCGCCATCGAACATCAGACGGCGGTCGACAGCACCACCGGCGAGCCGCGACCGCTGGGCGAGCGCGGGGCCACGGTGGCCGACACGGTCGGCCCGCGACGCGGGGCGCGCAATGCGCTGAACTTCACCCTCAAGCACGCCGAGGCGGTGGCCAGCCGCGCCACCCGCCGCAGCGGTCGCCGGCCCGAGCCGGAGCCCCGGACGCCCCCCGGCGACGATCCGGCGACCTAGGCCAGCTCGGCTTCCAGCGCCGCCAGCCGGGCCGCCTGGTCCTCGGCGATCAGGGCGTCCAGCAGCGGATCGAGGTCGCCCTCGAGAATCTGCGGCAGGGCGTGCAGGGTCAGGCCGATGCGGTGGTCGGTCACCCGGCCTTGCGGGAAGTTGTAGGTGCGGATGCGCTCGGACCGGTCGCCCGAGCCGACCTGCGACTTGCGCGCGTCCGAGCGGGCCTTGTCTTTCTCCTGCCGCTGAAGGTCGTACAGGCGCACGCGCAGGTTCTTCATCGCCTTGTCCCGGTTGACGTGCTGGGACTTCTCCGAGCTGGTCGCAACGATCCCGGTCGGCAGGTGGGTGATGCGCACCGCCGAGTCGGTCTTGTTGACGTGCTGGCCGCCCGAGCCGGAAGCGCGGTAGGTGTCGATGCGGATGTCCTGTTCGCGGATCTCGATGTCGATGTCCTCGACCTCGGGCAGCACGGCGACGGTGGCGGCCGAGGTGTGGATGCGCCCGCCGGCCTCGGTCACCGGCACCCGCTGCACCCGGTGGACGCCGCTTTCGAACTTCAGCCGGCCGAACACGCCCTCGCCGGTGATGGTGGCGATGATTTCCTTGTAGCCGCCGGCGTCGCCCTCGGTGGCCGAGTCCAGCTCGACCTTCCAGCCGCGCTCGGCGGCGTACCGCTGGTACATGCGGAACAGGTCGCCGGCGAACAGGGCCGCCTCGTCGCCGCCGGTGCCGGCGCGCACCTCCAGCACCGCCGAGGCGTTCTCGTCCGCGTCGCGCGGGGCCAGCAGAAGGGCCACCTCGCGTTCCAGCTGCGGCAGCCGGTCCTTCAGCGCCTCCAGCTCCTCGCGGGCCATCTCGCCCATCTCCGGGTCGGCGGCCATGGCCTGCAGATCGGCCATCTCGGCCCGCGCCCGGGCCAGGGCCTGGACCGCCTCGGCCACCGGCTTGATCTCGGCGTGCTCCTTGGACAGGCGCACGATCTCCTGGCCGTCGCTGGCCGCGCCCATCCGCGCCTCCACCTCGTGGAAACGGTCAAGAACCTGATCGAGCCTCGCCTGGGGCAGGTGCACGTCGATGACGCCTTCGTCGCGAAAAGGGGGCTGTTTACTCCGCGTTCGGCGGCCCTGTCGATGCAGGGGCCTCCGGTGCACACCGGACTGGCAACGATCTTTCGCTCCAGCCATTTAGTGCGGGAACACGGGGGCGGGCGTGGAAACCTTCTTCATCTTCCTGCTGGTCGGTTTCCTGGCCCAGGCGGTCGACGGCGCCCTGGGCATGGCCTACGGCGTCATTTCCAACACCGTGCTGCTGGCCCTGGGCGTGCCGCCGGCCACCGCCTCGGCCACGGTGCACGCGGCCGAGGTGTTCACCACCGGCGCCTCGGCCAGCTCCCACGTCTTCCATCGCAATGTGACCTGGCGGCTGTGGGGGCCGCTGGCCGCCGCCGGCGTGGTCGGCGGGGTGCTGGGGGCCTATGTGCTGTCCGGCGTCGACGGCAAGTCGATCAAGCCGTTCATCCTCGCCTACCTCAGCGTGCTGGGCGTGTGGATCATCATCCGCGGCTTTCGCGGCGAGCCGCGCCTACGCCATATCCCGGGCTTCTGGGGCGCGCCGCTGGGGCTGGTGGGCGGCTTCATGGACGCGATCGGCGGCGGCGGCTGGGGCCCGACGGCCACCACCGCCCTGGTCGGGGCCGGCAAGGACCCGCGCCGGGCGATCGGCACGGTCAACGCGGCCGAGTTCTTCGTCACCACGGCCATTTCGGCGACCTTCGTCTGGGCCCTGGTCACCGGCCACTGGGAAGAGGCCGGCGCCCTGCAGGATCACGCCGCCGCGGTCGGCGGCCTGATCCTCGGCGGGCTGGTGGCCGCGCCGTTCGCCGGCTGGATCGCCAAGACCGTGCCGCCGCGCATCCTGACCCTGGTGGTCGGCGGGCTGATCATCCTGCTGGCCGCCTGGCAGGCGCTGCAGCTGGCCGGGGTCGCTCCGGGCTAGGCCGGCCGCGTTTCGGCGAAGCTCGGCCGCTGCTCCAGCGTCGCCTGCAGGGCCGCGAGGTTCGGACGTCCGGCGGCCCAGTCGATGTCCGGATGGCGGAAGCCGATCCAGGTCAGGGCCACGCCGGTGGTGATCACCCCCATGTCCAGCGGCGCCGCCGGCGGCGCCCAGGCCTCCAGCGAATCCAGCGCCCGGTCCAGGTTGAGCGTCCACCGCTCCATCCACCCGGCCGATCGCTCGGTCTCGGGCCGGCGTTTCTCCAGCACCAGCGCGGCCGTCATTTGCGCTGGCGCGGGCG
>CAZQBJ010000063.1:0-11557 GCA_964591465.1 uncultured Brevundimonas sp. | reverse complement strand
GGTCCGCGGACCGGGCTTTCTTGTTTTCCGGTCCCCCTCATCATTGATCGCCGACCTCGCCTCACGGCCACGCTTGCGCTATGCCATGTCCGGTCCGGCTCTTGCAGCGCCGCCGTCAATCGACGGATTGAGGCGCAAGGCAAGGGCATGTTTCTCGAGGGCGAGGTGGACTGGATCCTCGTATTTGGCTTGGTTTCGGCGGTTTGCGTCGTGCTGGCCATTGTGGGACTCGCGGCCGCCGGCCGGGCGCTGATGGCGTCCCGCAATGCGACAGCCGAGCTTGAACGCGCGCGCGCCGACGCGGCCATGGCCGACCGGCGGCTGTACCAGATCCTCCAGGCCATCCCGGTCGCCCTGGTGCAGACCGACCCGACCGGCAAATTCACCTTCGCCAACCGCGCCGCCCACCAGCTGCTGGGCCGCCGCGACGCCGAATTGCTGGGCCTGCGCTTCCACTCGGCGACCTGGGGGATCACCTATCCGGACGGTCGGCCGATCCCGCCGGACCTGCTGCCCAACGCTCGCGCCCTGCGCGGCCAGACGGTCAAGGGCTTCCAGCACATCCTGGCCAACCCCGGCACGCGCAAGAAGATGCTGGTGTCGGTCACCGCCATGCCGATCGAGAACGAGTACGAGGAAGTGCTGGGCTCGATCGCGGCCATCGTCGAGACCGAAACCCTGACCCAGCCCGAGCCGGTCCCGGCGGCCGCCGAGCTGACCCGGCGGGTGTTCCACGCCGCCTCCAGCCCGTTGGTGGTGATCGGGGCCGAGGGTGTGGTGCGCGAGGCCAACGCCGCCGCCGCCGAACTGCTCGGCATCGAGGCCGAGGCTCTGCGCGGCCGCGAGTTCGTCGAGGCCTTCGCGCCAGAGGATCGCCGCGTCGAGGGCCGCCAGACCCTGCGCGCCGCCGCGGGGGGCGCCGAGGAGACCTTCGCCGCTCCGGTCAGCGCCGCGCCCGGCGCCCCGGTGGTCGGCTGGAAGCCGCTGGTGCTGGAGCCGGTCGAGGGGGGCGAGCCGGGCCTGGTGCTGCTCGCCGGCCAGATGGCGACCGCGGTCGCCGAGGCGGCCTCGAACGATGAGCCGGCCGCCAGCCCGGCCGAGATCGAGGCGCTGAAGCTGCAGCTGGAATCGGCGCGGCGCGAGACCGCCGACGCGCGCGCCGCCGCCGCCCGCGCCGCCCAGGCCTCGGCCGTGGCGCTGGACGAGTCGCAGCGGATGGAGAACGTCGGCCGGCTCACCGGCGGGCTGGCCCATGACTTCAACGCCCTGCTGGGCGTGCTGACCAGCGCCCTGGACATGATGCTGCGCCAGGCCGACGACCCGGAGCGGGTCCGCCGGCTGGGGGCCGCCGCCCTGACCGCCGGACAGCGGGGCGAGGCCCTGATCCAGCGTCTGCTGGCCTTCTCGCGCGGCGAGTCGCCGGCTGAGCGGGCGGTCGACCTGGGCACCCTGTTGCGCGGCCTGACCCCGGCCCTGCGCGAGCGGGCCGGCGGGGCCACCGCCCTGCTGATCGAGGCGCCGTCCGAGCCGGTCTACGCGGCGATCGACGCGGTGCAGTTCGAAGGCGCGCTCAAGGCCCTGGTCGACAATGCCGTGCGCGCCGCCGGCGACGGCGGCCGGGTGGCCATCCTGCTGGGCGACGACGACACCGAGGCGCCCGAGGGCGTCGGCGACAGCCTGCGCCTGACGGTGATCGACAGCGGCCCGGGCATGAGCCCCGAGGTCGCCGCGCGGGCGGCCGAGCCGTTCTTCACCACCCGCGAGGGCGCGGCCGGGCTGGGCCTGTCGCAGGCCTACGCCTTCGCCCGCAACGCCGGCGGGGCGCTGAAGGTCGAGGGCCGGCCCGGCGAGGGCGCGCGCATCTCGATCTGGCTGCCGCGGGTGCGCGCCGCCGCCACCGCCGCGGCCTGACCCTGCGGCGGGCCGCCGGCTCGCGGCCCCTGTCGTCCCTCGCCGACCGCTGGTATGGTTAAGCCTTGGGAGTTGGGGGAGGCGTCTGCGCCATGAAGATTCTTCGATACCTGCTGGTGATCGCGATCATCGCCTACGCCGGCTGGCTGGCCTGGCCGATCATCGGGCCGCTGCTGGGCGGGGGCGAGGGCGAGATGGCCGCCCGCGCCGGGGCCGCGGCGGCGGCCGAGAGCGGCGGCGGCCTGCCGCGCACCGTGCTGTGGTTCGCCGCCATCGGCCTTTACGTGATCGCCGCCCTGCTGCTGGGCGCCGGCAATCCGAAGGCCGTGCTGGCCTATCTGTTCGGCTTCGCGGCCGACGCCGCCCTGCGCCTGGCCATGCAGGCCGGGCCTGTGCTGCAGGACCTCGGCGGCGAGGCCGGCGACATGATGACGCGCAGCACGGCCGCGGCCGGCGGCGGCGGGCTGGACCCCCAGCACCTGATGCTCGGGCTGCTGGCGGTCGTGGGCCTGCTGGTGCTGCTGGCCAGCCGGCGCAAGCGTCGCCGCCGGGAGCCGGGCCAGCTGGCCATCTGAGCCCAACCGCCGCCTGATCGCCCCCGCGGCGCCGGTTGACCCACCGGCGGCGGGCGCTAGTGTCCGCGCGCTCTCCAGCACAGGACGCGAAGATGGCCGAGGCGGCGCAAGCTCAGTACGACGTGGTGATCATCGGCGGCGGGCCCGGCGGCTATAACGCCGCCATCCGCGCGGGCCAGTTGGGGCTCAAGGTCGCCTGCGTCGAGATGCGCGGGACCCTCGGCGGCACCTGCCTGAATGTCGGCTGCATCCCGTCCAAGGCGCTGCTGCACGCCTCGGAGCTGTACGAGGCGGCCGGCAGCGAGTTCGCCAAGCTGGGCATCGAGGTGTCGCCCAAGCTGAATCTCGGCCAGATGATGGCCCAGAAGGCCGAGAGCGTCGAAGCCCTGACCAAGGGCATCGAGTTCCTGTTCAAGAAGAACAAGGTCGAGTGGATCCGCGGTCGCGGCCGCATCGCCGGCGCCGGCCAGGTCGAGGTCGAGGCCGCCGACGGCGCCCGCTCGACGCTGCAGACGAAGAACATCGTGATCGCCACCGGCTCGGAGCCGACGCCCCTGCCCGGCGTGGCCTTCGAGGCCGGCAAGGTGATCGACTCCACCGGCGCCCTGTCGCTGCCGGCGGCGCCGAAGAAGATGATCGTGGTCGGCGCCGGCATCATCGGGCTGGAGCTAGGCTCGGTGTGGCGCCGGCTGGGCGCCGAGGTGACCGTGGTCGAATACCTGGACCGCATCTCGCCGGGCATGGACTCGGACCTGGCCAAGGCCTTCCAGCGGGCCCTGACCAAGCAGGGCATGAGCTTCAAGCTGGGCTCGAAGGTCACGGCCGCCAAGTCGGACAAGTCCGGCGTGGCCCTGACGGTCGAGCCGGCCGCCGGCGGCGCCGCCGAAACCCTGAAGGCCGACGTGGTGCTGGTCGCCATCGGCCGCCGCCCCTACACCGAGGGCCTGGGGCTCGAGACGGTCGGCGTGCAGACCGACGCGCGCGGCTTCATCGCCAACGACGGCTTCCGCACTTCGGCCCCCGGCGTGTGGGTCATCGGCGACGTCACCCACGGGCCGATGCTGGCGCACAAGGCCGAAGAGGACGCGGTCGCCTGCATCGACACCCTGGCCGGCCGCTGGGGTCACGTCGACTACGCCCTGGTGCCCAGCGTGGTCTACACCTCGCCCGAGGTGGCCTGGGTCGGCCGCACCGAGGACCAGCTGAAGGCCGCCGGCGTGGCCTACAAGCTGGGCAAGTTCCCGTTCACCGCCAACAGCCGGGCCAAGATCAACCACGAGACCGAGGGCTTCGTGAAGGTGCTGGCCGACGCCGCCACGGACCGAATCCTGGGCGTCCACATGATGGGCCCGCAGGTCGGCGAGATGATCGGCGAGGCCTGCGTGGCCATGGCCTTCGGCGGCGCCTCCGAGGACATCGCCCGCACCTGCCACCCGCACCCGACCCGCTCCGAAGCGATCAAGCAGGCGGCCATGGGCGTCGAAGGCTGGACAATGCAGGCCTGAGGCCGCGTCAGCCCCGTTCGCCTCGCCGGGGCCGCAGCTGGGTCACCGGGCCGAACTGGATTTCGGTGAGGCCGAAATCCAGCTCCACGAAACGCATCCGGCCGATCACGTCCGCGCCCAGCAACAGGGACGGGCGGTCGCCGAGCCCCCAGACGTCGAAGGCGTGCAGGTCGGCGAAGATCACCGGGGTTTCCAGCAGATCGCGCCCGGCCAGATCGATGTGCCGGACGGTGGCCACCTGGCCGCGGCTGCGCTGGCCGGTGACCCCGACGATCGGCACCCCCAGACCGGAGCCGGCCAGCTCGGGCCGGCGCGCGCCGATGGCCTCGAACAGGGCCACATTGCCGATGGTGTACTGCGAGCCGGTGTCGACGAAGGCCACGACCCGCACCCCGTCGACCCAGACGTCGATCACCGTCAGCTGGCCGAACCGCTGGCGGCCGCGGACGGCGCCGAGCCGCCGCAGGCGGCTGGCGCGGCCGGCGCCCCAGGCCGTGGTCCGCTCGGACAGGGCCATGACCAGCCGCCCCTCGGCCATTTCGAACACCAGGCGGAACCCGCCCAGGGCGTCGACGCCCAGCAGACCGTCGGCCCCCAGACGGGCGCGCGGGAACAGCGGCGTATCCATCCGGCGGAACCGGCTGGGTCCCACGCCCAGCACGTCGACCTGGGCGGTCGGGGTCAGCTCGGCCGAGGCGATGCCGTGCACCACCACGTCCGGCCCCCGCGGCAGGCCCAGCTGGGCGGCCAGGGAGGCGGCGATCGAGGTGCGGTTGGCCCCGGTGTCGACCACGAAATAGAACGGCCCCTGCCCGTTGACCGAGACCGGCACGGCCATGCGGGTCATCTGGTTGGGCAGAAGCTCCAGCACCGCCGGGTCGATCACCGGCCAGTCGCCGGGATCGCTTAAGGGGGTCTGGCCCAGGGCCGCGCTCGTCGTCACCCAGGCGCCGAGGGCGCCCAGGGCGGTTCGCCGGCTGAATCTGGCCGAACCCCTCGACATGGTTTCGCGACCATGACCCAGCCGCGAACGCTTGCATAGCGCGCTCGCCGTTCAGGCGCGCGGGTGGGCGGCGGCGTAGGCGCCCAGCAGGCGGGCGGCGTCCACGGCGGTGTATTTCTGGGTGGTCGACAGGCTGGCGTGGCCCAGCAGCTCCTGGATCGCCCGCAGGTCCGCCCCGGCCCCCAGCAGATGGGTGGCGAAGCTGTGCCGCAGGGCGTGCGGAGTGGCGCTGGCCGGCAGGCCCAGCCGTCCGCGCAGCCGCTGCACGGTCGCCTGCACGTGCCGCGGGCTCAGCGGCCCGCCCCTGCGGGCGCGAAACAGCGGCCCGTCAGGCTCCAGCACGAAGGGCTGGGCCGCCAGATAGGCCTCGACACCCGCGCGCACCGCCGGCAGCACCGGGACCAGCCGGGTCTTTCCGCCCTTGCCGGTGATCCGCAGGGTCTCGGACAGGGGCGCGTCGGCCCGGCGCAGCGACAGGGCCTCGGAGATACGCAGGCCGCAGCCGTACAGCAGGGTCATCACCGCCGCGTCGCGCGCCGCTTCCCACGGTTCGACATCCGGGTCGGCGGCCGGCTCGGCCAGCAGGCCGCGCGCCTGGTCCTCGCTGACCGGACGGGGCAGGGCCGGCTTGACCCGGGGGCCGCGGACCAGCGCCAGCTGCGGCGCCGGGGTGTCGCAACGGCGGTCCAGGAAGCGGTGGAAGGCGCGGATGGCCGACAGGGTCTGGGCCAGCGAGCGGGCCGACAGCGGCCGGTCGCCGGAGCGGCGCTCGGCCAGGTGGGCGCGCAGTTCGGCCGCGGTGACGGCGCCCAGATCGGCCAAAGCCGGGGCTTCGCCGCGATGGCGCTGCAGAAAGTCGAGATAAAGCCGGCCGATCCGGCCATAGGCCTCGAGCGTGCGCGGCGAGCAGCGGCGCTCGTGGGCCAGATGCTCCAGCCACGCCGCCAGGGCCTCCGCGCCGCTCAGGTCAGGACGGGCCATCGCTCCGCCGTGCGCTCGACCACCCGGGTGATGAAGGCCACCAGCTCGCAGCCCATGGTGGCGGTGAAGCCCTCGGGATCCGGCGAGGCGAAGGCGCACAGCCCGGGCCGCGACGGGGTCCATGGGGCCAAGCGGATCAGGGCCACGCTGGCGACAGTCTCGGTCGCCGCGCCGAACAGGTCGAGTTCGGGGAACGCCGGGCCCAGCCAGGTCAGGCCGTTGGGCCCCAGCAGGGCGTCGACCCGGCCCGGCTCCAGCGCCTTCCAGCCGAACGGCACGCCGCCGGGCTTCTCCAGCGCCACCGCCGCCCCGGCCAGGCCGAAGCGCGCCTGGGCCGCGGCGTCCAGCCGGCGGGCGAGGTCCGAATGATTGCGCGCCTCCATCAGATCCAGCGCCGCCACGTGGGTCTGGGTCTGGGCCGCGAAATTGGCCCGGGCGACCTGCTCGATCTGCCTGCGGGCGCCGCTTTCGCGCTGGACCACCGCCTCGAGCCGCGTCAGGGCCGCAGGGCCGAATTCAACAACGTTGCGGCCATGCAGACGCAGGCCCAGCTCCTCGAGCAGCGAACGGTCCTCGAGCAGCCAGCGCGGCTGGGCCTGCAACCACGCCCGCACCTCCGGCCAGGCCAGGTCCGGGGCCGTCTGCGTCGCCGACAGGTCGTGGTTGCCGCTCAAGGCGCCCCTCCGGGCCTACAGGATGGACTGTCCGGTCCCGGCCCAGTCCGCGAGAAATTGATCAAGCCCCTTGTCGGTTAAGGGGTGCTTGATGAGCCCCCGGAACACGTCCGGCGGCAGGGTGGCCGCGTCCGCCCCGGCCAGGGCGGCGGCCGAAACGTGTCCCGGATTGCGCAGACTCGCGGCCAGCACCTCGGTGTCGAAGCCGTGCATGTCGTAGATGGCGCGAATTTCCTCGATCAGGCCGACGCCGTCCGCCCCGTGGTCCTCCAGCCGGCCGATGAACGGCGAGATGAAGCTGGCCCCCGCCTTGGCCGCCAGCAACGCCTGGGCGGCCGAAAAGCACAGGGTGACATTGGTGCGCACCCCCTTGGCGGCGAAGGCCGCGGTGGCCTTCAGCCCGTCCCAGGTCAGCGGCACCTTGACCACCACATTGGGGGCGATGGCGGCCAGCTTGTCGCCCTCGGCGATCATGGCGTCGAACTCGACGGCGGCGACCTCGGCCGAGATCGGGCCCTCGACGAGGGCGCAAATCTCGGCGATGACCTCGGCGATGTTGCGACCGGACTTGGCGATCAGCGAGGGGTTCGTGGTGACGCCGTCCACCAGGCCGGTGGCGGCCAGCTCGCCGATGACGGCGGTGTCGGCGGTGTCGAGGAAGAGTTTCATGGGGGCCGTTGTAGCGCCTCGCGCGTCCCGCGGCGAGCGGCGATGAGGGTCGCCTCGGTTCTTCTGCCCCTGCCGGTGCCCGAGGCGTTCGACTACGAGGCGCCCGAGGGCATGGCCCTGGCCGCGGGCGATCACGTGGCCGCGCCGCTGGGGCCGCGGCTGGTCCGCGGGGTGGTCGCCGAGGTGCGCGAGGCGACCGGCTCGAACCGGCGGCTCAAGGCGATCGAGCGCCGGCTGGACGACCCGCCGCTGCCGCCGGGGACCCTGGCCTTCGTCGAATGGGCCGCCCGCTGGACCCTCAGCCCGCCCGGCGAGATGGCGGCCATGGCGGTCAAGGGGCTGCGCGCCGCGCCGCCGCGGCCCGACCGGCGGGTCCGGCGCGTCGCCGGCGCCGTCCCGGCCCGCGCCACCCCGGCCCGGACCCGCGCGCTCGAGGCGCTGGGCGAGGCGGCGTTGAAGGCGGCCGAGCTGGCCCGGCGCGCGGAGGTGTCCGCCGGCGTGGTCAAGGGCCTCCTCGATGAAGGCGTGCTGGAGACGGTCGAGGTCGCCCCGGTCGCGGCCTTCGCGCCGCCCGACCCGGACCACGCCCCGGCCCGGCTCAGCCCCGGCCAGGCGGCCGCCGCCCGCGCCCTGTCGGCCGCCGTCCAGACTCGCGCCTTCGCCCCGTTCCTGCTGGACGGGGTGACCGGCTCGGGCAAGACCGAGGCCTATCTGGAGGCCGCGGCCGCCGCCCTGCGCGCCGACCCGGAGGCCCAGATCCTGGTCCTGCTGCCCGAGATCGCCCTGACCCAGGCGGTCATCGAGCGGGTCGCCGCCCGCTTCGGCGCGGCGCCGGCCGAGTGGCACTCGGGGGTCCCGGGCCCGCGCCGGCGGCTGGTGTGGGAGGCGGTGCGGGCCGGCCGCTGCCGGATCGTCATCGGGGCCCGCTCGGCCCTGTTCCTGCCGTTCGCGAACCTGCGCCTGGTGGTGGTCGACGAGGAGCACGACGGCAGCTTCAAGCAGGAAGAGGGCCTGATCTATCACGCCCGCGACCTGGCCGTGGCCCGGGCGCGCATCGAGGCCGCGACCGTGGTGCTGGCCTCGGCCACCCCGTCGCTGGAAACCCTCGCCAACGCCCGCGCCGGTCGCTACGGCTGGCTGCGGCTGAGCGCCCGGCACGGCGCGGCCGTGCTGCCGTCCGTCGACCTGATCGACCTGCGCCAGAGCCCGCCGGACCCCCAGACCTGGCTGTCCCAGCCGCTGCGCGAGGCGGTGGCCGAAACCCTGGCCCGCGGCGAGCAGACCCTGCTGTTCCTCAACCGGCGCGGCTACGCCCCGGTGGTCCTGTGCCGGGCCTGCGGCCATCGGCTGACCGCGCCGGACACCGACAGCTGGCTGGTCGAGCACCGCTACACCGGCCGGCTGGTCTGCCACCTGACCGGCTTCTCCATGCCCCGGCCGCGCGCCTGTCCCGCCTGCGGCGTCGAGGACGCCCTGGTGTCGGTCGGCCCGGGGGTCGAGCGGGTCGAGGAGGAGGTCCGCAACCTGTTCCCCGAGGCCCGCACCGCGGTGTTCAGCTCGGACACCGTGCCGGACGGCAAGTCGGCCCGCGCCCTGATCGAGACCATGGCCGCCGGCGGTATCGACATCCTGGTCGCCACCCAGGCCGCGGCCAAGGGACACAACTTTCCGCGGCTGACCCTGGTCGGGGTGGTCGATGCGGACCTCGGCCTGCGCGGCGGCGACCTGCGCGCGGCCGAACGCACCTGGCAGCTGCTGACCCAGGCCGCCGGCCGCGCGGGGCGGGCCGAGCGACCGGGCCGGGCCCTGCTGCAGACCTGGACCCCCGAACACCCGGTGCTGCAGGCCCTGGCGGCCGGGGACCGCGACGCCTTCGTCGAGACCGAGATGGCCGAGCGCGAGGCGGCGGCCCTGCCGCCGTTCGGCCGGCTGGCGGCGCTGATCCTGTCGGGCGAGAACGCCGCCGCGGTGGAGGCCGCGGCCCAGACGCTGGCGGCGGCCATTCCCAACGCCGAGCGGCTCGAGGTCTACGGCCCGGCCGACGCCCCGCTGGCCCTGGTGCGCGGACGGCGGCGCAAGCGGCTTCTGGTGCGGGCCGACCGCGACGTGGACCTGCAGGCCTTCCTGCGCGCCTGGCTGGGCCGGGTGAAGATCCCCGGCGCGGTGCGGCTGGCGGTCGACATCGACCCCTACAGCTTCCTTTAGGGGCTCAGACCCCCGGCTCGGCGGTCTCGCGGTCGTTCAGGGCCCGCTGCCGGGCCTCCTCAGCCGCCGCCTTGCGCAGCTGGGCGTTGCGCGACCACATGTTGAGCCCCTCGACCAGGGCCGAGAAGGCCATGGCCGCGTAGATGTAGCCCTTGGGCACGTGGACCCCGAAGCCGTCGGCGATCAGCACCGCGCCGATCATCAGCAGGAAGCCCAAAGCCAGCATGACCACGGTCGGGTTCTTCTCGATGAAATTGGCCAGCGGGTCGGCGGCCAGCAGCATCACGCCGACCGCGATGATCACCGCCACCACCATGATCGGAATGTGATCGGTCATGCCGACGGCGGTCAGGATCGAGTCGATCGAGAACACTAGGTCCAGCAGGATGATCTGCACGATGGCCGCGCCGACGTTGTTGATCACCACGTCCTTGCGGTCCTTCTCCAGCAGGTCGGCGCTGGGGGTCGGATCGACCGTGTGGTGGATCTCCTTGGTCGCCTTCCACACCAGGAACAGGCCGCCGGCGATCAGGATCAGGTCGCGCCAGCTGAAGGCCGTCTCGAAGGTCGGCTCGCCGTGAGCCCCGGGCGGGCCGACCAGGCCCAGGTCGAACACCGGGGCGGTCAAGCCGACGATCCAGCCGATGGTCATCAGCAGGGCCAGCCGCATGATCAGGGCCAGGCCGATGCCGATACGGCGGGTGCGCTGGCGATGCTCGGGCGGCAGCTTGTTCGACAGGATGGAGATGAACACCAGATTGTCGATGCCCAGCACCACCTCCATCGCCACCAGGGTGACCAGGGCGGCCCAGGCGGCCGGATCGGCGAGCAGCGGCAGGATGGAGTCGAACATGCGCAATGGCTCCGGTTCGAGCCTCTGTAGCGGGGCCCGGGACCGTGCATCAAGCGTTCAGTCCGGCCCCGGTTCCAGCGCCCCGCGCTGAGGCGGGCGGTCGCAGGGCCCGGTGTCGGTTGCGGGTGCGAAAAGCCCGTGCTATCAGGCGCCCGGCTTTCGACGGGGCGCTCCTTACGGGGCGGCTCGGCGCGTGCTTTTCCAAGCATATCAAGCCCTTGGCCAGCGCGGATCCCCGCAGCTGGTTGCGAACCAAACGCTTGATCCAGGCGGACCATTACGTGGCTGACGAATTCAAGGCGACGGAAGTCGGCGAGCGCTACGCACAGGCGCTGTATGAACTCGCCCTCGAGGGCGGCCGGCTCGAGGCGGTGCGCGACGACCTGCGCGCCCTCAAGGCCGCCTGGCGCGGCAGCGAGGACCTGCGCCGCCTGCTCGGCTCGCCGGTGTGGGCCGCCGAGGACAAGCAGGCCGGCCTGCTGGCCGTGGCCGACAAGGCCGGCTACGACGCCGTCACCCGCAATTTTCTCGGCCTGCTGGCCGCCAACCGCCGCGCCGGCGACCTGCCGGGCGTGATCGCGGCGTTTGAGAACCTCTATGCCCGCCACAGCGGCGTGGTCGCCGCCGAGGTCGTCTCGGCCGTCGACCTGACCGCGTCCCAGCTGGAGGGCGTCCGGACGGCGCTGCGCAACAGCCTCGGCCGCGACCCCGAAATCGAAACCCGGGTCGATCCCTCGATCCTGGGCGGCCTCAAGGTTCGGGTGGGCTCGCGCCTGTTCGACGCCTCGCTCAGGACCAAGCTCGACCAGATGAAATTCGCCCTCAAGAGAGCGTAAGCACCATGGACATCCGCGCCGCCGAGATTTCGGCCATCCTCAAGTCCCAGATCGCCGGCTTCGGCGTCGAGGCGGACGTTTCCGACGTCGGCCAGGTGCTGTCGGTCGGCGACGGCATCGCCCGCATCCACGGCCTGGACAAGGTTCAGGCCGGCGAGATGGTCGAGTTCGCCAACGGCGTTCAGGGCATGGCGCTCAACCTCGAAGCTGACAACGTCGGCGTCGTGATCTTCGGCTCCGACTCCGAGATCAGGGAAGGCGACAGCGTCAAGCGTACCGGCACGATCGTGGACGTTCCGGTCGGCAAGGGCCTGCTCGGCCGCGTGGTCGACGCGCTCGGCAATC
>CAZQBJ010000062.1:0-11568 GCA_964591465.1 uncultured Brevundimonas sp. | reverse complement strand
ATTAGTAATCTATGGCAGTCTTACCGCTGCATGCGGATTATTCTTAACCGTTTTTACCTCCTGGTTTCTAACGGTTATTTTGGGCTTTATTTTGGTCGGACTGGGTGCCGCGAATATCGTACCCATACTCTTTTCAGAAAGTGGAAAAGTAGGGAAGGTTTCGGCAACTGCCTCATTAGCTGCTATTTCAACCATGGGTTACACAGGACAATTATTAGGACCGGCTTTGTTGGGTTTTATAGCCGAACAGACTACATTATCGGTAGCGCTGATCTTTACAGCTGTGTTACTAATTCTGGTAGCGGCAGGCTATCTGATTCGTAGACGCACCGCCACTTTCACAAAATAGCCTAGGAGTTCCCCAAAAGTTAGGGTTAACCAAGGATTTATGTTGGGGGTAGGTAAGCATTGTTACACCTATTTAACATAATATAAATTATGCAACAAATTGGACATTACAGCCAGGGGGCTCAATTTTGCCATTTTCTAACTGGAATGACGTAACGTTCACGATAGGCAAATCTCGTATCCTTATATGGAGCTATCTGGATTTATGATTCTTCCAACTATTAGTCAGTCAACGTATTTTCTAAATTCCACACTTCAGGAACCAAGATATTTTGCATCCAAAAACGACCTTACAGGATACGGCCTGCATGAGAAGCTCTTGCGGGTTTGCTGCAAGCATCCACAGGAGACTGTATTTCAGGTCCCAGGGCGTGATTCGTCCTGTGAATATTCGCCTCCAACCCTTACCCGACGGTGTTACATCGAATTCTCGGGCGGTTTGGATTGATGGGATCTATTTAACATAATGTGAATGTGTGATCAACCTCGTGAGTCTTCGGGTGCGCGATCTATTGCCAGATGTAAAAATTCGAGGAATTAATTGATCTTTTGCGGCGTGATTCCTTTATTGCGAGCTGAGATCAAGTTTATGTTCCCTCCATGACAGAACAGCAAAAACTACTCCGATTATTCAAACTCATTCGACTACTCAAACAAAGGCCAGGAAAGACGGTAGAACAGTTGGCTCAGGCATTGCAACGGCATGAAAGAACCATTTACCGCTACCTTAATCTGCTCGAGGAAGTTGGTTACGAAATCGACAAGACCGGGGACCCTGTACGCTATTTCCTTTTTGAAGACGAAACCTGGAAAAAGCCACGCTTTACAGAAGATGAAGTCGAGTTATTACGACGCGCTGTCGCAGCTATACCGTCGTCAAATGCCTTACTGCCGGGAATTCGTCAGAAGCTTTTCCTTTCCTCTACCCTGGTACCCCTGGCCGATGGACTGGTTGATCTGCACTTGTCACAGCTCCTGGAAAACTTGTCCCTGGCAATCGACAAACAGTGTCAGGTAAAGTTGGTGGGTTATCAGTCGACCAACTCCAACACCGTCACCGACCGGCTCGTCGAGCCCCTTTCGTTTACCGACGATTACCAGATGTTAGTGGCTTACGAGCCAGCCGATGAAAAGGAAAAAACCTTCAAGATCCACCGTATTGAAGACGTGGTAGTATTGGATGCACCCTGCCAGTACCGGGGCGGGATCTCCCCTACCGATCTTTTCGGCTGGACTGGCACGGAAAAGATTCCCGTTTCTCTCGCGCTGACCAAACGCGCCTACCACTTGCTAGTAGAAGACTTTCCTCCAGCCCGTGCGTTTACAGGCCACCGACCAGAGGCCGATTTCCCCTATTTTTTTAAGGGAACTGTCCACGGTTTCCCCGGAATTGGCCGCTTTATTCTTGGACTTCCGGGTGAAATTAAGGTGCTGGAGCCCTATGAATTAGTCGAATATGTGCGGGAAAGGGTGCGCATTTTTGATTGGAGAGAGTGATTTTTTACCCGTTTCCTACGATGAGGATGACCGGTGCGACATTTGTTGTAGGGCTTTAAGGACCGCGATGTGACGGTCTGAGGGGTATTCCTTAATTGAAGTTGACGGATTGACACTAGTTGTCAATCCGCTGAATTAGATTCGTAGTTTGAAATCAAATCCTAACCTCTATGCTAGATTCTCCAATTAAACTGGGTGCCGAAATAAGTCGCTACATGGGCGAATGGGATGATATATTGGATAAGCCAAGCCTGGAAAACAAGAAGACTAACGGCGAAGAAGTTAAGGGTTTTATCATACCCATCGTATTTAATCTGGACAAGCATGCTGTTGAAATTGATCCCAGAAACTTCTTGGAGTATGACCCGGAAAAATCGTTCCGGGAGTACTTCAATGTGAAAATTCAGGGTGGGAACAATAAGGCGGTTTACACCTGTGTGGAAAGAAAAAAGCTTGAGCAGATCCGTAAAACGTTCTTTGGCATAGGTCAAAAAGACGAAGATTCTGACGCCTCCAAAGGTCAGTTTATGGAAGCTATCGAAAAGGATTTTCCCGAGCTGATATCGACTGTGCTCTACGAGGTTTTGCAGGAAATTCTCTCAGTTAGAGAGGATTTTGAAGAGAGATACGCTAACGATGCCAAGAAAATACCCGAAGATGGTGATAAACTATTGCTCAAATCGGTGACGCTTGATGCCAAAAGTCAGATTGCGTTGGTTCCAGTAGCCGTAATTTGGTCGGAAAAAGGTTGGGACTCGCCCGTTTTTTTTCGTGACATTCCCGGCTACCTCGACTTTCTTCGGCTCAAATTTTTAAAAAACTCATCCGTGGGGGGGGAGCGAGAACCTGACCCATCGGAACGCCTTTGCTATGCGTCCGGTAAAATGTCCGCAGATGTGGGGCTCGTAGAGGTTGCCAATCGCTACAGTCTCAACAAAATGTTTGTAACTACAACCCGGAACTACGCGAGTGCATTCAACGCAGCGGACTTTCAAAAGAATTATCAGGTAGACCGTAACGTTTTGCTACACCTTGAACGCGGATCGAAATACTTGCTGGAGAACGTAAAGACACGGATAGCCGGAGTCGATCACTGCATAATTCCGCAGGTTTTCAGTAAGGATACATCAGTTGAACTTGAAAGAACGCTCAAACGCCTGCAGAGTCAGTCCGATTTACTATTTCAGTTCAAGAAGTTTCAGGACATTACAGAAGACCTCCAGGATGAAGTCTTTTTTCCGTACTGGATTACATTCCTGGGTTTCGAGTCTGACGGTAATTTCTTCAAAACCATTAGTATCATCAAGGACGTAAGCAGAACCTATTTTGAGAGTCTGATAGTCGCATTTGGGGAAACGAACCAGTGGATGAAAGAGATTCCGGGCGTTAACTGGAATGATGTAATGACAATTGGCAAGGACCGGCAGCCAATTGTGTTCAACTTGTTTACCGTCTATGGCCTGATACCACACCGAAAGGACAAGGAAAAGAAGAATGAAGCCCTTAACCTATTCCGTCAGATCCTGGAGAAACGCCCTATCGAGCGTCAGAAGTTGTTTGCCTACTTCAAGGAGCTGGTCCTGTGTCACAAATACGGCCGTTACACCAGCTATGCCAACGTTCGTAAGTATGAACACTTTGATTTTGCAGTGCGTGACTCCGTATTTCAATATCTCGCCTTTATTCATGTTCTAAACCGTTTTAAGCTGATAACACCCATGGAAGAAATCAAACTTCAAGAAGGAGTTGAGCTTACTCCCATCGAAGAACTCTCCGACTATCAACAGCGCATCGAGGGTTTCTTTGATAGAATGAAGTATACCGATGCACAAAAAGCTTTGTTCTACCTAGGTAGAGTCCTGAACAGCGTTGCCTACAAACAGGCAGATAAAGGGTATAAAGCCAAACCTGTCCTGAACAAACTAAACTACAATGGAATGGACAAAGACGATATCGTTCGCCTTCGTAAGGAGCTGGCCGAAAAAACACAGCAATACAATCTGCACAAGACAACTGAATACAACTTCAGCTGGTTTACCAGGTACTTCGATTACAATAACTGGTCGATGAAACCCGAAGAGGCCTTGTTCTTTATACTTTCAGGTTATTCTTACTTCGATCCTACCAAAAAGAAAGATTCAGAGATAAACTAAACTTTTGTAAACCTATGTCAACGATCAATAATAATGCTGATTTCCTCTTTCTGTATGAAGCCATCCAATGTAATCCCAACGGCGATCCCGATCAGGAAAACAAACCAAGGATGGATTATGACAACGACATAAACCTGGTTACGGATGTCCGGCTGAAGCGTTATATACGCGACTACCTCAAAGCAAACGAGGTTGAAGTATTTGTCGATATGGAGAGCGAAGCGAAAGTTAAACCGGAGCAAAAGTTGGAGGCCGTGGTCAAAAGGTTACTCACAGAAAAAGAGCGTCTTTCAGAACTCTTTGCTGAAGATTCCCGCATGGCTGAAGAATTCGCCAAAATCGTAGAGAAGGAAAAAGAGCCCGACAAGATTTTCAAGAAGTTGCAGGCGAAGGAAAATCGACCCCTGAGCATTTATCTGCTCGCCCAAATGGTCAAACAAAAGTTCATAGACATACGCCTCTTCGGCAGTGCCTTTGCCGTAGAAGGGTTTAACAAAGCCTACACGGGGGCAGTTCAGATCAACTGGGGCTTTTCCCTCCATAAAGTGCAGTTAATGGACTCTAATTCCATCGTGACCATCATGAACGAAGAAAATAGCACCTTTGGAAAGGATTACCGCGTTCACTACAGTCTGCTGGCATTCAACGGTACGATCAACAAATTCGCAGCGCAGACAACGGGTCTCACAGAAAAGGATCTGGAAGTATTCCGGGAGGCTATTTGGAACAGTATTTCCTCTCTGCCCACCCGTTCAAAAATGAACCAGTATCCTAAGCTGTACGTGGAGTTAACTTACAACGACGGCTTCTTTAACGGCTATTTCGGGGACCTGCGCAACTATGTCAAAGTCTCACCGGCAAACGGCCTGGACGAGAAACAGATCCGCTCGTTCCGAGATCTTCATCTGGATTTAACACCGTTAAAGAATTTACTCAACGAAAATAAGGGAGTAGGAAAGCCAGTGAAGGACTTCCGCGTCCGTACTTTTCATGACGTGGTTTGGTAGTTTGTCGAAATAAACGCTAATGGAAATACTGCAAATGGATGTGGGTGGAAAGTTCGCCCATTTTCGAAAATACTATGCCAATAATACAGCTCTGAGTTTTTCCATTCCGCCCAGGACTACAATTATGGGAATGTTGGCAGGAATACTGGGTCGACCGAAGGATGAGTATTATCAGGAATTGGCTTCGGAGCGGATTCGTATAGGTATTCGCCTGATGAAACCGATCAAGAAGACTTTTCACCGTTTGAATCTCCTGAGTATCAAGAGCACGAAGGATTTTCGGGGTCAGAACGGGCATATTCAGACTCCTTTTGAAGTCGTCAGCGGACTGGATCTTCGAACCGATGAAGTGGTGTATCGGTTTTACATTTCGTACAATCCGGACGGGCTGGAGACATATAGGGAGCTGAAAGAAGTGTTATTACAGAGAAAGAATAAGTTTACCCTCTCCTTTGGTACAGCCAATTTTACGGCATCGGTAAAATCGGTCAGGATATACGACGATTCCCGCATTAAAGAAATCCATAGTGGGGAACGGTTAATCATCCATTCGGCAATTCCTTCGGAGGCCGTCGAAGAATTATTCTTTGACCGGGACTCACCAGTCAATGACATGCAATACATCGAAGAAGAATTGTTGCCGGCAGACTTTATTGCCGATCGTAATCGAGAATTAAGGAAAATGAACCGGTTGGTTTTTTCGACTACGGGTCACGGGATCGAGGTACGGTTGAGCTACCCCTACTTTGAGATTACAGACACGGACGTTCAACACATCATGTTTATGGAATGAGGACATTCTTTTCCCATGTAAAGTATGATAAGGAGGGGAAGGTCTATGGGTCAAAACTTTTGCGCGAACATATCGACGGCGTTACATCCAGGGCACTCGGAGCCTTTTACGATCGCTTGAGTTTCGACACGCCTATTTCGTTTCGGGAGTTACTCAGACTCCTATGCATGTATCATGATCTGGGCAAGTATACCTCCTACTTCCAAAACTACCTGACGAAAGACGGAGACTATACTCATGAATTAAAGCAACATGCAAAATTTGGAGGATTTCTGTTGTACCAGAAACTCATGGCCCAAGGCCTCGATCGGTTTGCACTGCTGGCGTTCTATATCATCGAGCATCATCACAAAAGTCTGTCCGATCTGGAGGAAGTCCGCAATTTTGTAAGCGAAGGAAATAATGATGAGTATGTATTTCGCAAGCAGGTGGAATCTATTCGACCAGGTATGGATATCGTTGTGGCTGAAACCGGAGAGACCGAACTGAATCAGCTACTCGCTTATCCCGATAAGAACTTGCGAAGACTGGCAAAGGAACTCACCGATGTGAGACGAGCCGCGCACATTGAAAATTATTTTCTGATCAACTATTTGTTTTCCCTGCTGATAGAGTCGGATAAGTTGGATGCCTCCGATACCCTCCCTTACACACGCAGAGCCGTCCCTCCTACCCTGGTCGATCATTACTTGGGGGGAACTCGGGAGGCATTCTTTGGCACTACAGATTTTGCAAAACTGACGCAAAACGAGCTCCGCAATTATGTGAGAGGACAGGTGTTGAGTCACCTTTCCGACCCGGATATCCTGAATTTAAGGCTTTTCACGCTGACGGCTCCCACCGGCATAGGCAAAACCTTAACCGCACTTGATTTCGCGCTCCGGTTGAAGGAGCTGATCCGGGTTCATGAGGGTGGTCACGCACAGATAATAAACGCCTTACCCTTTATCAATATCCTGGAGCAAGCCTGTGCCGTATATAAGAACGTACTGAGAGATCATGCAGAAGTGTTGGCTCATTATCAGTTTGCCGATGCCCTGGAGCAAATGTCAGGCCAGCACGATGATGAGGAAAATGGTAATTATCATCAGAAAGTAATGTTGCTGGATACCTGGCAAAGCGACGTGGTAGTCACCACGTTCGTCCAATTCTTACAGACGCTGATTGGTAACCGCAATAAACTGCTGAAGAAGTTCCATCATTTTGCGGGGGCTATTGTAATACTGGATGAAGTCCAGACGATCCGCCTGGAGCAATTACCACTTGTGGGGGCTGCGTTACATTACGCTTCTAAATTCCTCAATATGAGGGTAATATTAATGACAGCCACCAAGCCCAAAACCTTTGAGCTTGCCGAGCGGGAAATTCTTGAGAATGAGGGGGAAAAAACGCAGGTCAGAGAATTGCTGACAGACTACGATAAAGTATTCGGGGCGTTTAGGCGGACACGGATTATAACCAGAATTGCCCATCGGGTCAACTCTGCAAAGGATTTTGTAACAGAACATTTCGCAAAGGATTGGGACCCGGGAAAATCCTGTCTTATCGTGTGTAACGTTGTCAGCCGGTCAATCGAGGTGTTCAAAGAGGTTAAGACCTTTTTGAACGTGGACGGTGTAGTAAACCCCGTGTATTATCTTTCTACCAATATTATACCGGCCCGTCGACTAGACATTATTCAAAGAATTAAAAAGGACATCAGGGACGGGCTGAAGCCCATCCTTGTGGCTACTCAGTGCGTGGAGGCGGGAGTAGACCTGGATTTCGATATGGGATTTCGGGATTTGGGACCTATCGACTCGATCATTCAAGTAGCCGGCCGCATCAATCGGGAAAATTCTCCTAAAAAAGTGCACTCTCCCCTTGTTGTCATTGATTTTGGAGATTGCAAAAACATATACGGGCAAATTACGGAGGCACAGGCCCGGGCGGCGCTGGAAGGCTCCGCTGACGCGTCTGGCAGTATTACGGAGGAACATTATCTGGATCTGATCAATAACTATTACGATAGTCTGGCAGACGGTAAGAAATCCTTTCATAGCTCCCGGATGTTTTTTGCCAATATGAAACAGCTGAACTATGACAACGTTGAGAAAGATCAGTATGCAGTTTCTCAGTTTCAGGTGATTGAGAACAAAGGATTTGCTGTGTCCGTATTCATCGAGCTGGATTCAGAGGCGGAGGATGCCAAGAATGCGTTTCGGTCGATGCTTGCCGGAGAAATTACAAGAGAGGAGTTCGACACCAAGTTCAAACTCGCCTTTAATCAGCGAATGGTAACGGTTCCGAGGACTCTGCCTGCGGTGCTCGAACTGCTCCATAACGGCGAAAGGAACAGGCTGGCCGAGGGGATCTTACTTGTGAACTTCGACGAATGGACGGAGTTCTACGATGAAGAGACCGGATTCAGACGGACGGATACGGAAGAATATACGACAATGATATGATGAGTTCGATAACTACTTTTTCGCAGACTAAAATTCCGGTCACTCGGGTAAGTTTTCCCGGAATTTCCCTCCGTACGCGTGACGGACATCGACTGCGTGGATACTTTGGTGACCTGTTCCGTGAACATTCTCCCATTTTGCACAACCATTATGCGGACGGAAGTCTTCGGTATGGTTATCCGCTCGTTCAGTACAAGATACTACATGGGAAGCCCACATTGGTCGGACTTATGGAAGGTGCGGAACTATTGGCAAAGTTGTTCACAAAAATCCGTGAGCTGAATCTGGGTGGTGAGCAAATTCCGGTAATTAACAAGAATATCCAGTATGAACTGGCTGTTACGGGGCTGAGTGAGGATTTATATCAATATCAATTTGAAAACCTGTGGATGGCCCTGAATCAGGAAAACCACCGCGATTATGTGAAATTTTCGGCCGCGGAACGGCAGGCACAATTGAAACGGGTGCTTATCAGTCAAATACTGGTCTTTTTTAAAGACGTCGGCTTATGGCTCAAACCCGAAGAGCGTATTATGGCGCATGTGAAAGTAACCGAGGGGGTAGCTCAATTCAAAAATCAGTCAATGGTGGCCTTTTCCGGAACATTTACAGCCAATGTGTTATTGCCTGACGGAATAGGCCTGGGCAAGCAGGTAGCGCGGGGTTTCGGAGCAATTAAAAAACTTTAATCCTTTCCAGATGGAGTTACATGTTAATACATATGGTTCGTATGTTCATGTACGGGACAACATGTTTGAAATTCGCCGGAGAGTAGATAACGGCGAGATTGAGAAAAAGCAGTTTTCATCGCAAAAGGTGACCCACCTGCTATTGACCACAGGGACATCTCTGAGTACAGATGCCATTAAGTTAGCCATGCGAAACAACATTGATATTGTTTTCATTGAGCAGGACGGGGAGCCAATCGGGCGGGTATGGCACTCCAAATTTGGCAGTACAACTCGCATTCGCAAGGCCCAGCTTGAAGCGAGCATGTCCAGACAAGGAGTCAGATATGTAAAGAGCTGGTTATTATCTAAAATAGACAACCAAATCGACTTTATCAAAGATCTGAAAAAGCACCGGTCTCAACATGCTGACTATTTGAATGATAAATTGGCTCGGTTGGAATCATTAAGATCGTCACTTTCTGCTCTGGAAGCAGAGAGGGTATCGGAAATTGCAGAAGTGATAAGAGGATTGGAAGGAACTGCGGGAAGACTTTATTTTGAGACACTCAGTCATGTATTACCCAGGTCATATCAGTTCGACGGGCGCAGCAGCCGGCCAGCACAAGATGCATTTAATGCTTTTTTGAACTATGCTTACGGTATTCTGTACAGTATTGTCGAAAAGTGTTTGATAATTGCTGGTATCGATCCTTATCTGGGCTTTCTCCATAGGGACGACTACAACCTGCTGAGCATGGTGTATGATTTTATTGAACCCTACCGCATATACGCAGAAGAGGTTGTGTTTCGTTTATTTTCCGGTAAAAAAGTCAATCAAACACATACGATTAACTTGTCGGCCACAGTGGGTAAACCTGGAGTGTCTCTCAGTCCGGAAGGGAAAGCCTTGTTGATTGGGGAGTTTAGTGAGTTCATGAATAATAAACCGATACGGTTTCGTGGACGAAATCTCTGCCGGAGCCATTGTGTCCAATTAGAGGCACATGGATTTGCGAACGACCTGGTGGGAAAAAGTAAAGGAAGCGAATCCTCATGATAGTCTGGGTCTTATATGACATCGAAAATAATAAAGCGCGGACACGCGCTTCCAAGGTTTGTTTACAAGCCGGGCTATACCGTGTTCAGTACTCCTGCTTTTTAGGTACACTCTCGCACAATGCGAAAGAAACGCTTGAGTTACAGCTCGAAGAACTCATCAATGAAGAAAAAGATAAGGTTTATATTTTTCCAATGAGTCAGGATGAGTTGAAAAGTACGGTCTTGTTAGGCCAGGCTTTTGACAAAAAAATGGTGACGGACGAAGTTTTATCTTTATTTCTTTGAGTACGTGCAAATCACCCCCTCACATATCATCGAGTATTTGTTTTGTCCCCGATTCACTTATTTTGAATATGTGCTAAGAATTCCTCAATATGAAGAAAAGAATTACAAAGTGATGCGTGGACGACACCTGCATGACGACAAGCTGAATCGCAACAAACATTACCTTCGTCAGCGCATTGGGGTTGTTGCCAAACATACTGACCAATATTTGACTAATGAGTGGCTTCGGGGAAGGATTGATGAAGTCCTGGAATTGAATGATGGAACGATGGCTCCGTTGGACTACAAATTTGCTGAATACAGGGATCGGATATTCGATACTTACAAGATTCAGCTATATTGTTACGCCTGGCTTATCCGACAAAACTTTGAAAAACCTGTTAATCGAGGTTATTTGGTTTATACCCGCAGCCGGAATAAGCTTGTGGAAGTTCCAATTACGGAGGAAAATTTCCGGAAAATACATGATGCTATACATGCAATAAATGAAATAATTGGACGGAATTTTTATCCAAAGGCTACTAAGTATAAAACCCGATGCTTAACTTGCACATACCGTAATATATGCATCAAATGAAAAATTTCCGGGTATGAATTTATTTTATAAGTATTAAAAATTAAGCCTAACTCGCTGTAACAATGAGTGTTGCAGTCTCGGAAACCCTTATATTTTACGCTGATGACCCGCTCTTTGACATTCTGTAAAAGTAAAAATAGTTTAGAGAGGATGCTGTGTAACTATGTGGTAGTCAATGCAGTATGTTTAGATACGGCTTCCAGTAGCATATCCAGTATAAGAAGGATTGAAACTTAGCCCGGCCAATCTGTGCCGAACCTCGAAAAGCCTTCTTCCAGTAGCATATCCAGTATAAGAAGGATTGAAACTCTTGAGCTTTTTTTTTCTTTGAAAAAAAAATCTCTCTTCCAGTAGCATATCCAGTATAAGAAGGATTGAAACCTGTTTTGTCTTTTTGGGCTACTATAGCCCGCCTAGCCTTCCAGTAGCATATCCAGTATAAGAAGGATTGAAACGGCACTAAAACAGTGCTTGAAGGCCTAACGTTCGACTTCCAGTAGCATATCCAGTATAAGAAGGATTGAAACAGGATTATACCTTATTCCCGGCTGATACGGCCAAACCCCTTCCAGTAGCATATCCAGTATAAGAAGGATTGAAACCATCACGGGAAATTAGCCATATACGACTATTTTGGCCTTCCAGTAGCATATCCAGTATAAGAAGGATTGAAACAACTATGCCAAGGTATAACATACATCGACCCATTTACACTTCCAGTAGCATATCCA
>CAZQBJ010000061.1:0-11628 GCA_964591465.1 uncultured Brevundimonas sp. | reverse complement strand
AGCTGCTGTCGTCGACGCGGCTGGACGCCACCCAGCGGGAGTACCTGTCGATCGTCCGCCACTCGGGCGACAATCTGCTCAGCCTGCTGAACGACATCCTCGACATGACCAAGATCGAGGCCGGCAAGATGAATTTCGACGTCGTCGACGTCGACGTCTCGGACCTGCACGACCGGGTCATGGGGCCGTTCGCCGCCCAGGCCGAGGGCAAGGGTCTGAAGTTCATCGCCGAGATGGACGGCGAAATCCCGGCCGTGGTGCGCGGCGACCCGCTGCGCGTGTCGCAGGTGCTGCACAACCTGCTGGCCAACGCGGTGAAGTTCACCGACCAGGGCGAGATCCGCTACCGGGTGCGCGGCGAGAAGCTGGCCGAGGACCGGGTGCGCTTCCGCTTCTCGGTGGCCGACACCGGCCCGGGCATCTCCGAAGAGGACCAGAAGAAGCTGTTCGAGCCCTTCACCCAGGTGGACGCCTCGTCCACCCGCCGGTTCGGGGGCACCGGCCTGGGCCTGACCATCTCGCGCAAGCTGGCCCACATCATGGGCGGCGAGATCGAGGTCGCCTCGACCGCCGGCGAGGGCTCGACCTTCACCTTCGTGGTCGAGGCCGAGGTGCGCGAATGGGCGGTGGTCGAGAAGGTCGAACCGGTCACCGCCGTGGTCGGCTCGGGCGAGCCGCTGAACGTGCTGGTGGTCGAGGACCACCCGGTCAACCGGATGATCATCGAGGCGTGGATGGCCTCGGCCGGCCATCGCACGGTGGCCGCCGAGAACGGCCAGCTGGCCCTGGAGGTCGCCGCGGTGCAGCCGTTCGACCTGATCGTGATGGACGTCAACATGCCGGTGATGGACGGGCTGACCGCCACCCGCCGGCTGCGCGAGGACGCCGGCGGCCCCAACGCCCAGACCCCGATCGTGGTGCTGTCGGCCTCGGCCCGCAGCGAGGATCACCAGGCCGGGCTGGCGGCCGGGGCCGACGCCTATCTGAACAAGCCGATCGACTTTGTCGCTCTGGCCGGGGTGATGAACCGGGTCAAGGACGGCCGCGAGGGGGTTCGCGCCGCCTCGGCCGACGAGAGTCCGGACGCCGCCGCCGCATGAACGACGCCTGAACCGGGCCGTTCAGGTCCGGCTCAGGCTCGGCCCGCCATCCTGCCCTCACGATCATTCCGATCGGCAGGAGACGCCGTCATGAAAAAGACCCTCACCGTCGCGCTCGCAGCCCTCGTCGCGACCACCTCGCTCGGCGTCGCCTCGGCCGCCGACGCCCAGTCGCGCCACGACCGGCGCGAGTACCGTCAGGACCACCGCTATGACCGGCAGGACCGGCGCGACGACCGGCGCGAGTATCGCCGCGACCGCCGCGACGATCGCCGCGAATATCGCCAGGACCGGCGCGAGTACCGCGAACAGCAGCAGGCCTATGCGCGCTGGCAGCGGGCCCAGCGGCGCTACGCCGCCCCGCGCTATGTGCCGCCGCGCGGCTATGCGGTCCGCACCTGGACCTATGGCGAGCGCATGCCGGCCTACTACCGGACCAACGCCTATGTGGTGCACGACTACCACCGGTACGGCCTGCGGGCCCCGCCGCACGGGTACCACTATGTGCGCAGCGGCAACGACGTGGTGCTGGCGGCCATCGCCGGCGGCCTGATCACCGCGGTCATCGCCGGCCTGTTCCAGTAAGCGCAAACGCCTTGGCGAGCGGACGCCCCGGAGGGAGACCTCCGGGGCGTTTCGCATTCAGGGCGCCAGATAGATGGTGCAGGTCGACTGGCCGCCGGCGACCGGATTGTCGAACGCCACCACCTGGGCCCCGGCCGAGCCGAACACCTGACGCAGCAGGTCGGTGAAGACCGGGTCGGGCGCCGCGTCGGACCACAGGGCGAAGACCCCGCCGGAGGCCAGGGCGTCCTTCAGCCGGCTCAGGCCGTCAGCCGTGTAGAACCGGGCATGGGCCGGATCCAGCAGCTGGTCCGGCGAGTGGTCGATGTCCAGCAGCACCGCGTCATAACGCTCGGCCGGCGCACGCGGCGTGTCGAACCAGCCGAAGAAATCCGCGTGGACCAGGGTGCAGCGCGGATCGGCGCCCAGGCTGGCGCCCAGCGGAACCAGTCCCTCGCGGTGCCACTCGATCACCGGAGCCAGCGCGTCGACCACCTCCAGCCGCGCCACCCGCGGATCGGCCAGGACGGCGCGGGCGGTGTAACCCAGGCCCAGGCCGCCCACCAGCACCCGAAGCGCCCCGCCGGAAACCCGCGCCAGCCCGAGCCGGGCCAGTTCGCTCTCGCCCTCGGTGAACAGGCTGGACATCAGGTGCTCCTCCCCGAGGATCACCTCGACGACGTCCCGGTCCAGCGCCGCCACCCACCGCCGGCGCAGCACCAGCGGCCCCATCGGCGTCGGCCGGTAGTCCAGCTCCTCGATCAATCGGCCCACGTTCGCTCCTGAAATCTCGCCACACGGCGCCGGTTGGCGTCCCGATCGCCCCGTCGCACGTTAGCAGCCCATGCGCGCCTTTGCCGAACTGCTGGATCGTCTGTCGCTGACCGCCTCGCGGAACGCCAAGCTGGTCATCCTGCGCGACTATCTGGCGGCGACGCCCGACCCGGACCGGGGCTGGGCGCTGGCGGCCCTGACCGGCGAGCTGAGCTTCCAGGCGGCCAAGCCGGCCATGATCCGGGCGGCGGTCGAGGGGCGGGTCGATCCGGTGCTGTTCGGCTGGTCTCACGACTATGTCGGCGACCTGGCGGAGACCGCGGCCCTGATCTGGCCGGGCGATCCGACCCGGCGGCCGAACCGGGAGCCGGAGCTGTCCGAGGTGGTCGACGCCCTGCAGCGGGCGGGGCGCACGGAGGTGCGGCCGCTGCTGGAGGGGTGGCTGGACGCGTTGGAGCCCAAGGGGCGCTGGGCGCTGCTGAAGCTGGTCACCGGCGGCTTGCGGGTCGGACTGTCGGCGCGGCTGGCGCGGACGGCGACGGCCATGCTGCGCCCGGCGGCGCGGCCGTCGCCGCCGGAGCCCGAAGGTGAGGCGGCGCCGACGCCGCTGCCGCCGGTGGAGGTGGGCGAGATCGAGGAGGTCTGGCACGGGCTGGAGCCGCCCTACGGCGACCTGTTCGCCTGGCTGGAGGGGCGCGGCGTACGGCCGGACGCCGAGGCCCCGGGCCGCTTCCGACCGGTCATGCTGGCTCCGGCGCTGGACGAGGCGGTGGACCTGCCCAGGCTGAACCCGGCCGACTACGCCGCCGAATGGAAATGGGATGGCATCCGGGTGCAGGCGGTGCGCGAGCGGGGCGTGGCGCGGCTGTATTCGCGCACCGGCGACGAGATCTCCGCCGCCTTTCCCGATCTGATGGAGGCCCTGACGTTCGAGGGCGCGCTGGACGGGGAGCTGGTGGTGCTGCGCGACGACGCCGTGGCCCCGTTCGGCGACCTGCAGCAGCGGCTGAACCGCAAGCGGGTGGACCAGCGGCTGACGGACGCCTATCCGGCGGCGATCATCGCCTACGACCTGCTGGCCGCCGACGGCGAGGACCTGCGGGAGCAGCCGCTGCGCCAGCGGCGCGCGCGGCTCGAGGCGCTCGCAACCGGGCCTCGGCTGCGGCTGTCGCCGCTGGTGCCGTTCGCCGACTGGGACGAGCTGGCGGCGCTGCGGGCCGATCCGCCGGTGGGCGCGGCGGCCGAGGGGCTGATGCTCAAGCGGTGGGAAAGTCCCTACCAGGCCGGACGGCCCAAGGGACCGTGGTTCAAGTGGAAGCGCGATCCGCACCGGATCGACGCGGTGCTGATGTACGCCCAGCGCGGCCACGGGAAGCGGTCGAGCTTCTATTCGGACTTCACCTTCGGGGTGTGGACCGGGGAGGGGGCGCTGACGCCTGTGGGCAAGGCCTATTTCGGCTTCACCGACGCGGAACTGAAGCAGCTGGACAAATTCGTGCGCGACCACACGGTCGAGCGGTTCGGCCCCGTGCGATCGGTGAAGGCGGGGCGCGACTTCGGCCTGGTGCTGGAGATCGCCTTCGAGGGGCTGCAGCGGTCGCCGCGGCATAAATCGGGCGTGGCCATGCGCTTTCCGCGCATCGGCCGCATTCGCTGGGACAAGCCGGCGCGCGAGGCGGCCACCCTGGACGAAGTGCTGGACCTGCTGGACCGCATCGAACGCGGCGGCGGGCGGGTCAGCGCCGGTTAGGTCAGGCGCTGCGTTCGCGGCGGGCCCGGCGCTCGGCCTCCAGCATCACCAGCTTGCCGTCGCTGTCGCGCGGCCGCTCGGCCAGCAGGGCCCCGATGGCCTTGCTGAGATCGGCCAGCTGGTATGGCTTGGGCAGGATGGGAAACTCGTCGCCGATCCGCTCGGCCGCCTCGCTGTAGCCGGTGGCCAGCAGGATCGGCAGCTGCGGATGGGTCGAACGCAGGCGACGCGCCAGCCCCAGCCCGTCCATGTCGCCGGCCATGACGATGTCGCTGAACAGCAGGTCGAAGGTCTGGTCCTCCAGCACCGTCAGGGCCTCGGCGGCGCTGGTCGCCACGCGAACCTGTGCGCCCAGCTGCTCCAGCAGGCCGCAGGCGACCTCGGCCACCTCCGGATTGTCCTCGACCATCAGGATCGAGGCTTCGCCGGGGGCGCCCGGCATGGCCATGGAGGGCGTGCGGGCCACCGGCCGGGCCTGGGTGCGCGGCAGCAGCAGGGTGATCGCCGTGCCGACGCCCAATTCGCTCTCGACGCGCACGCGGCCGCCGGACTGCTGGGTGAAGCCGTACACCTGCGACAGGCCCAGGCCGGTGCCGCGGTTGACCTCCTTGGTGGTGAAGAACGGCTCGAACACCCGCGGCAGCACATCGGGGGGGATGCCGGCGCCGGTGTCGCGCACGGTGAGGGCGACGAAATCGCGATGCGGTCCGTCAGGCTGGTCGTCATCCGGCGCGGTGGTGTTGCAGGCGGTGATCCGCACGCTGCCCTCGCCGCCCATGGCGTCGCGGGCGTTGACGGTCATGTTCAGCAGGGCCAGCTCCAGCTCGCTGGGGTCGATCTGCACCGGCCACAGGTCGTCGGGCAGGTCGATGGTCAGGCGCACGCCGGCGCCCAGGCTGGCCTTCAGCAGGTCGTTGATGCTGGCCATCCGTTCGGACAGGGCCACGGTCACCGGGTTCAGCCGCTGGCGCCGGGCGAAGGCCAGCAGGTGCCGGGTCAGATCCTGGCCGCGGCGGGTGGCCGTCTCGATGGCGTCGATCGCCGCCAGGGCGCGCGGGTCGTCGATCCGTCGCCGCAACAGCTGGGCGTGGCCGCTGACCACCATCAGCAGGTTGTTGAAATCATGCGCGACGCCGCCGGTCAGCTGGCCCAGCGCCTCCATCTTCTGGGCCTGGGCCAGGTGCTCCTGGGCCCGCTGCAGCTCCAGCTGGGCCGCCCGCCGTTCGGAGATGTCGCGGGTGATCTTGGCGAAGCCGACCAGTTCGCCGGTGTCGTCGTGGATCGCGTCCAGCACCACATTGGCCCAGAACAGCGAGCCGTCCTTGCGCACCCGCCAGGCCTCGGTCTCGTGGCGGCCGTGTTCGGCCGCGATGCGCAGGGCCTCGTTGGGCGCCCCGGCGGCGCGGTCGCCGGCGGTGTAGAAGGCCGAGATGTGCCGGCCGACGATCTCCTCGGCGGTGTAGCCTTTGATTTTCTGGGCCCCGCTGTTCCAGTTGGTGATCACCCCGCTGGGGTCGATCATGAACAGGGCGTAGTCGCTGACCCCGGCGACCAGCATGCGGAACTGCCGTTCGCTCTGGGCCAGGGCCTCCTCGGCGGCGCGGCGGTCGGAGATGTCCTGGGTGATCTTGGCGTAGCCGATGTGCCGGCCCTGGGCGTCGTGGATCGGATCCACCACCACCGAGGCCCAGAAGCGCGCTCCGCCCTTGCGCAGACGCCAGCCCTCGGCCTCGGTGCGGCCTTCACGACGGACGGTCTCGAGCAGGCGCGACGGCACGCCGGTGCGGCGATCCTCGGGGGTGTAGAACAGGCTGAAGTGACGGCCGATGACTTCGTCCGCGGCGTAGCCCTTGATCCGCTCGCCGCCGCGGTTCCAGCTGAGAATCTCGCCCTTCAGGTCCAGCATGTAGACGGCGTAGTCGCTGATCGACTCCACCAGCAGACGGAAGCGCCCGTCGCCGTGGTTGGTCCCGTCATTGGTCATGCCACCGTCGCCCCACCGAATCCGGCGCAGGAACGCGGCCCGCGCCGCGATCAGATCGCCCCCCAGCCAGCACCTAATCCACGACCATTCAAGTGGTTCCCCCGCCGGTCGACGAATTGTTCCGCGGTGAACGGCGACGGGCCCTGCCGCGTTGTGCTCGGGGAAAGGCAGGTGAGCGATGCGTTTTTACAAGGTGACGATCCAGACGACAGGGGACGGCGGGCCCCGGGAGGTGGTGGTGCCGTCCAAGACCGACGTTCAGGCGCTGGACGCGGCGGCGGCGCTGATGAAGCCGGGCGAGGCGATCCTGTCGGCCGAGGAAACCGACGAGCCGCAGGCCCGCGACCTGCACCAGGCGGACGGCCCGCCGCCGGGCACCCAGACCCATCCGGACCGGCCGGTCTGACGTCAACATGAACGTCATGTAATCATCGACCATGAACGTCATGTAATACTATGGTCCGGCATCAATATTAAATAGTGCTCATGACTATAACTTAAGATGACTTGCTGACCGGGCGGACGTATCCATCCTGACAACGAGGGCCTGCACAGGGCGGGCCCCACACTCAGGAGACCAGGAAATGTCCAAGCTGATCAACGAAATCGCCACCGTCGGCACGCTCTTCGTCGCCGCCGTCCCCGTGGCCCTGGCGGCCGTGTTCGCCAACTCCCTTCACCTGTTCGGGTAAGACGACAGGGCGCCCATCCTCCACCGCGCAGCGGGGGAGATGGCGGCGCCGCCGGACCGGGCCCGTCCCGCCGAGGCGCTACTTCCGCTTTGTGGTTCCGCCCCCGCTCCGCGGTGGAGGACAGTCCCCAATCATTCCGCCGCCCGCTCCGGACCGCCCGGGGCGGGCGGTTTCGTTTGTGCAGGCCGGCGGGGGTTCACAACGCCCGCACAGCGGTTAAACCCGGCGCATGGGCCAGCCGCTGACCACAGTCCTGAGCGAAGCGATCACCGGCGGGCGCGAGGCCGTCCGCTTCGACGCGGCCGTGGCCGGCCGGCTGGTCGACATGGCCGGCGACCTGGCGGTCAACCTGGTCGTCGCGGCCCTGCTGCTGATCCTCACCTTCTTCGCCGCCCGCTGGGCCGCGGCCGCCACCCGGCGACTGCTGGACCGGTTCCGCCCGACGCGGCGGGACCGGACGGTGCAGGGGTTCATCGTCCAGGTCGTGCGCACCGTGGTGGTGATCATCGGTCTGGTCGCGGTGCTGCAACGGCTGGGCGTGCAGTCGGCCTCGATCCTGGCGGTGCTGGGCGCCGCCTCGCTGGCCATCGGCCTGGCCATGCAGGGGACGCTGTCGAACGTGGCGGCGGGGGTCGTGCTGCTGGTGCTTCGGCCCTACCGGGTCGGCGACGTTATCGAGGTCGGCGGCCAGGGCGGCGTGGTCCAGCGACTGGACCTGTTCGTCACCCAGCTGTCCAACGCCAACAACCACAAGATCGTGGTGCCCAACGCCAAGGTGCTGGGCGACGTGATCATCAACGTCACCGGTCAGCAGACCCGGCGGATCGAGATCGGCTTCCAGGTTGGCTACGGAGCCGATCTGGAGCGGGTGAAGTCCCTGCTGCGGCTGGTCGCCTCTGGCCATGAGAAGGTGCTGCCCGATCCGGCGCCCTGGGCCGGGGTCACGGCCCTGCTCGACAGCGCCGTCGAAGTGACGCTGCAGGCCTGGACCCGCTCCGAGGACTGGTGGCAGACCCGCTCGGACCTGTTGCAGCAGGTCAAGGAAGGTCTCGACCGCGAGGGCATCGAGATTCCGTTCCCGCATCAGGTGGCCGTGCCCTACGGCGACACGGCGTGGCCCGTCGCGCCGATCGGCGCCGCGCCCGAGAAGGACTAGGCTGTGCGCTACGATTTCGCTTCGGACAACACCGCCGCCATGGCTCCGGAGGCGCTCGAGGCGCTGACCCGGGCCAATGCCGGATTCGCGCGCGCCTACGGGGCCGACGACGTGACCGCCCGGGCTGCCGACCAGATCCGCCAGCGGCTGGACGCCGACGCGGAGGTGCGGTTTCTGTTCTCCGGCACGGCGGCCAACGCCATCGCCCTGTCGATGCTGGCCTGGCCGTTCGAGGCGGTGATGGCCCACCAGGCGGCCCATGTGTGCACCGACGAAAGCGGCGCGCCCGGCTTCTTCGGCCAGGGGCTGGGCCTGATCGGCCTGCCGGGCTTTTCCGGCAAGATCGACCTGCGGGCGCTGGAGGCGGCGCTGGACGAGCCGGAGGTCGGTCATCGGCAGCCGCCGGCGGCCCTGTCACTGACCCAGGCGACCGAATACGGCGCGGTCTACACCGAGGAGGAGCTGCGCCGGCTGATCGAGCCGGTGAAGCTGCGCGGGTGCGGCGTGCACATGGACGGGGCCCGACTGGCCAATGCGGCGGCCGCGGGCTTCGACCTGAAGGACATTCCCCGCCTGGGCGTGGACGTGCTGGTGTTTGGCGGCGCCAAGGCCGGGGCCAGCTGCACCGAGGCGCTGGTGCTGTTCGACAAGTCGCTGGCCCGGCGGCTGGACAACCGGCTGAAGCAGGCCGGGCAGGTGGCCTCCAAGGCCCGCTTCCTGGCGGCGCCGTTTCTCGGCCTGCTCGAAAGCGGCGCATGGGAGACCGGCGCGGCCCACGCCAACGTCATGGCCGCGCGGCTGGCGGCGGGGGTCGCGGCGCGGACGCCGTTCATCCTGGCCCATCCGGTCGAGGCCAACACCGTGTTCGTGCGCATGTCGGCCGAGGCCCACGCCCGGCTGAACGCCGCTGGCTGGGCCTGCTATCGCTTCGACGACGGATCGGTGCGGTTCGTCTGCTCCTGGCAGACCGACGAGGCGGCCGTCGACGAACTGGTCGAGACGATCGCCGGGCTGGCGTAGCCGGCGCCCTTTTGCCGGGGCGGCGCCGCGACCATATGGCGTGTGATGGCGATGCGCGGTGAGCGCGCCGGACGCCGCCGCGCCGATCCCGAGGTTCGCGCGCTGGGGGCCGCGGCGCAGGAAAATTCCGAGACTCCCTCGACCCTGAGGGCGCTGGCCGATCTGGCGCGGCTGATCGGCCGGTCGCGGGCGCCGCAACTGTGGCCGCGGCTGATCGGGGCCGTCGGCCTGACCCTGGGCGGCAAGGCCCTGGGCGTGTTGGCCCCTCTGGTGCTGGGCGCGGCGGTCAATCTGCTGGCGGCCGATCAGCCGCCGGCCGTCGGCCTGGCCTGGGGGTTCGCCGGCTTCGCCGCCGGCTGGGCCCTGATCCGCTTCATCTCCGCCGCCGCGCCGCAACTGTCGGACGTGGTGTTCGCTCCGGTGCGCCAGGCCGCCCAGCGGACCACGGCGGCCGAAACCTTCGCCCACGCCCTGTCGCTGTCGCTGGACTTTCACCAGACCAAGCGGTCCGGGACCCTATCGCGGACGGTCGAGCGCGGATCGCGGGCGGTTGATTTCCTGCTGCGCATCCTGGCCTTCAACCTGGCGCCCACGGGGGTCGAGCTGGTGCTGGCGGCGGGCGTGCTGGCCGGGGCCTACGACTGGCGGTTCGGGGCCGTGGCGGTGGCCGTGGTGGTGGTCTACGCCGGCCTGACCTTCGCCATCTCCAACTGGCGGCTGGAGCACCGGCGGGTGATGAACACGGCCGACTCCGAGGCCGCCGGCCAGGTGGTCGACGCCTTCCTGAACTACGAGACGGTCAAGGCCTTCGGGGCCGAGGACCGGGCGGCGCGCAGCTACGACCAGGCGCTGGGCGTCTACAACGCCGCCGCGCTCAAGGCGAACAGCTCCCTGGCCCTGCTGAACGCCACCCAGAGCCTGATCATGAATATCGGCCTGGGCGCGATGGCGGTGATGGCCGGGTTCGAGGCCATGGCCGGGCGGATGGGGCCCGGCGACGTCATGGCGGCGGTGCTGATCCTGATCTCGCTGTACGCCCCGCTGAACATCCTGGGCTTCGCCTATCGCGAGATCCGCCAGTCGTTCATCGACATGGAGGAGATGCTCAAGGTCACCCGCCAGCAGCCGCAGGTCGCCGATGCGCCGGACGCCGCGGACCTGCCGCCGCCGGCCGACGATCGGGGCGGGGCCGTGGTGTTCGACGGGGTCAGCTTCCGCCATTCGGCCCGGGCCAGCGGCCTGGACGACATCAGCTTCGAGATGGCCCCGGGCACGACCACGGCCCTGGTCGGGCCGTCGGGGGCCGGCAAGTCGACGGTGGTCAAGCTGGCCCTGCGGCTGCTCGATCCGCAAAAGGGCCGGGTGCTGGTCGACGGCTGCGACCTGCGCACCATCACCCAGGCCTCGCTGCGCCGGGCGGTGGCCCTGGTGCCGCAGGACGTGGCCCTGTTCAACGACAGCCTGCGGGTCAACATCGCCTTCCCGCGTCCGGACGCCTCGGAGGCAGAGGTATGGGCCGCTGCCGACGCGGCCGAGCTGGGCGACTTCATCCGCAACCTGCCCGATGGCCTGGACACCAAGGTCGGCGAGCGGGGGCTGAAGCTGTCCGGCGGCGAGCGCCAGCGGGTGGCCATCGCCCGGGCCCTGCAGGCCGACCCGCGCAACCTGAACCACGACGAGCCGACCAGCGCCCTGGCCAGCCGCACCGCGGCGGCGAGCCCGCGGACCCTGCGGCGGGCCCGGGCCGGCCGCACCACCCTGGTGATCGCCCACCGGCTGTCGACCATCGCCGACGCCGACCAGATTCTGGTGCTGAAGGACGGCCGCATCGTCGAGCGGGGCAGCCACATCGAACTGGTCGCGCGGGTCGGCGGCGAATACGCGGCCCTGTGGCGCAAGCAGACCCGAGGCGGCCGTCAGTCCGGCCGCTGAACCGCCACCGCCCGATCCAGCTCGGCGATCACCTGATCGAAGGCCGAGACGTCGCCGCCTTCGGCCCCGGCCAGGAACAGCCGCATGGCCCGGGCGTGAACCGGCACCAACCGCCAGTCGAACCCGACGCCCGGGTCATACCGGTCGGCCAGTTCGCACAGGCCCCAGGCGGCCCGGTGCAGGTGCGGCAGGTCGAACGGCCCCAGGGCGTCCAGCACCGCCAGACCGAGGCGATAGGCCTCGCCCAGCTGGTCCAGCGTCTCGTCCGGCGTCCGCGGCGGCGTCAGGGCTTCCAGTTCGCCGACCAGGCCGGCGACGATCGCCAGCGCCTCGGCCCTCATCGGCGCGAGGTTGGCGGCCGCCCGACGGACCGCGACCCCGGCGCTGATGCCGCCGGGCGCCTTGATCAGGGTGGCGAGGCGCGATTTTCGATGGTGCCGGGTGACCACGGTCATGCCGTCGCGCCTTCGGATCGCGCCGTGGCGGCCAGGTCAAGGGCGCCGGCGCGCCGTTCGTCGCCTGGCGGGCCGTCGTCGCGAAAGCGCCGGTCGGGGCCGAAATAGTCGCCGACCTGCAGGAACGGCCGCTCGTCGCGGGCGGACCAGACGATCCGCTCCAGCAGGACCAGCGGACTGAAGGGCTTGGTCACCATGAAG
>CAZQBJ010000060.1:0-11755 GCA_964591465.1 uncultured Brevundimonas sp. | reverse complement strand
CGCCAGCGCGCCGACTTCGTGGTCGCGCCGATCAACGTCGACGTCGGGGACGACAACATCGCCGACGCCCGAAGCTTCATCGGGGTGCACGAGCCTCTGCCGTTCTACAGCGACCCGCAGTTCCAGCTGCCGTTCGAGTTTCCGCCGCGGGGCAAGATGCCCCAGACCATCGTGCTCGACCGCGACGGCCGCGTCCGGGCCTGGTTCGCCGGCGAGGCCGACTGGTCCAGCCCCGAGGCCGTCGCCCTGTTCGACGCCCTGCTGGCGGAGACTTCCTAGAGACCCGACAGGGCCAGTTCGACGCGCGAGGCCTGGGCCTGCACCAGGCCGGGGGCCGGGGCCTCGGCCACGGCCTCGGGCGCCGTCACCTGCGGCCACAGCTCGACGAAGTCAGCCAGTTCGTCCCGCACCGGGATCAGCGACGCCTCGTGGTCGGCCACCGACTTGGCCGCCATCGCCGCGCCCAGGGCGTGCTGGTATTCGATCGGATCGACGAAGCCGTCGATGACCACCAGGGCGTACAGGCCGGCCGAGATGGTGACCATGCCCTTGACCACCTGGGCCGGGTCGCCGCCGGCCCCGCGCGCGGCGCGGTCCAGCTCGCCGATGGCCGCCTCCAGCGCCGAGGGGCTGCCGGTCTGGGCCGCCTCGCGCAGCAGCGCCTCGTTGACCCCCGCGGAATCGTAGTCGGCCTTGGCCGGGTCGTAGACCTCCAGCATGCCCTGGCCGGCAAGGGCCGCGGCCGCGTCCTCGCCCTCGACCGGCGCCGCGGCCCGGGCGACGAGGAAGAATCCCTTCAGGTGCGCCAGCCGCAACGCGACCCGGCTGGCCTCGTCGACCGCGTCGTAGGCCGAGGCCGCGCCGGCCTCGCCGCCTTCGCCCTCGCCCTCGCCGCTGGCGGCGGCCGGGGTGGACGCGACCGCCGGTTCGGTCTCGGCGGCCTGGTCCGAACAGGCGGCCAGTCCGCCCGCGGCGATCACCAGGGCGCCGCCGGCGACGGTCCACAGCTTGGGGCGGAAACTGGACATGCGAAAACGCTCCGGTCTGGGGGCACGATCAGGGTCGCGACCATAAACCGGAGCGCATCAGGTGCAAGCGGTTCGCAACAGCAATCAGCGCGGCGGATCGCCCGGCTGGTTGTCGCGGGCGGCGTCGGCCTCCGTTTCGGCCCGCTGTTCGCGGGCCTCGCGCTGCAGGTTGTCGGTGGCCTCGTCGATCTCCTGGCCGACCTCGCGGGCTCCGGCCTCGATCGCCTCGCCGACCTGGACGGCCTCTTCCTGCAGGGCGTCGCCGGCGGCGGCCGCGTCGCTCTCGGCCGCCTCCTGCTCGCGTTCGCTGCAGGCGGCCAGCCCGCCGGCCAGGGTCAGGGCGGCGGCGATCGCCAGCCAGGAATGATTGCGTGCCTTGAGCATATTAGCCCTCCAGTTTGCTCCGGTTCGGCGGTAGGAACGTCCCCGGACGGCTACGGTTGCCGTCCCCCCGAGGAGCCGCCCCGGTGATCACCCTGGCCGCCGTGCTGAACCCCGACGACGTTCGCCGCGTTCGCGACGGCCTGGCCGCCGCGCCGTTCCGTTCGGGCCGGGCCACCGCCGGAGCCGCGGCGCGCAAGGTCAAGGACAACGCCCAGGCCGCCGCCGACGACCCGAAGGTCGCCGCCCTGGGCCGCTTCGTGCGCGACGCCCTGGCCCGCCATCCGGCGGTGCGCGGTTACGTGCGTCCGGCCCGCTGGTCGTCGGTCATGTTTTCCCGCTACGCCCCGGGCCAGAGCTACGGCCTGCACACCGACGACGCGACCATGCGGGCCGAGGACGGCGGCCCCCTGCGCAGCGACCTCAGCTTCACCCTGTTCCTGTCGGATGCGGACGCCTACGACGGCGGCTCTCTGTTGCTGGACGGGCTGGACGGCGAGCGCGAGCTTCGGCCCGAGGCCGGCTCGGCGGTGATCTACGCCACCGGCCAGCTGCATCGGGTGACGCCGGTCACCCGCGGCGAGCGGCTGGCGGCGGTCGGCTGGATCCAGAGTTTCGTGCGCCGGCCGGACCAGCGCGAACTGCTGTTCGACCTCGAGCGGGTGCGCGCCGGGGTCCCCGACGGGGACGGCCGGCTGCTGCTCGACAAGTCGATCGGCAATCTGCTGCGGATGTGGGCCGAGCCCTAGTTGTCCGGCTGCACCGGCACGCAGGCCAGCCGCACGCCGTTCTCGCAGGCGGTCACCTGCGCCCGCCACATCTCCAGCCGCGCCTGATGCGCCGCCTCGGCCTCGGCGACCGCCGAGCCGTGCTCGGCCAGGGCGGCCTCATAGGCGGCCTCGGCCTCGGCGCGACGGGCCACGGCGGCTTCGTAGTCGGCGCGCGCCGACGCCTCGCTGGCGGCGGCGGCGTCGTTGCGCGCGGCCACCTCGGCGTTCAGCTCGGCGGTGCGGGCGCGTTCGGCGGCCTCCTGTCCCGGGGCCACCGGCTTGTTCGGGGCGTTCTGGGCCAGGGCCGGGGCGGCGCTGGCGGCGGCCAGGCTCGCGGCCGCCAGGATGCGGATCAGCATGTTCATCGGTCGTCTCCTGCCGGATTCACGGGCGACAACGCGCGCTCGCGCGACGCTGTTCCCCCACGCGGCCGACGACCCGCGCCGGTCAGGCCGCCTCGGTCAGGCGAAACACGTTGGCGTCCTCGTCCGGCGGCTCGGTGGGCATGCCCTTCTCGCCGCCGCCCGAAAAGGCGGTGGCGTCCTCGCCGAACAGTTCGCCGGCCATCACCGCGCCCAGGTTCAGCAGCCGGTGGTGATGGTCCGTGGCCGCCCGGGCGGCCTCCAGATCTCCGGCGGCCAGGGCGGACTCGACCGCCTCGATCGAACGCCGCAGCCGGCGGGCGAACAGGATCGCTCGGGTTTTCATGACAGGTACTCCTCAGCCCGGCGGCGAACGCCGCCAGAATCACTAACCACCATCGCTGAACACGGTTCCGTCACGCTTTCGTCAGACGTCCCACACGCCGGCTGCGCATGCGCTGCAGCTGGAACAGGGCCGCCGGCGCCGCCACCACCGCCAGCTCCCCGATGAACAGCAGGTTCAGCGCCACCGTATAGGCCCAGCCCGGATCGCCGTCCGGGGACACCGACAGGAACATCGCGTGGGTCGCGCTCTGGCACAGGAACAGGAAGCCCAGCAGGGATTTCCACCAGGCCGGCCGGTTCAGGTAAAGGACGAAGGCGAAGATCGCCCCGGCGAAGTCCAGCACCCCCAGGGCGACGACCAGATCGGGCCCGAACAGCAGCCCGCGCATCATGTTGTAGGCGAACCAGGCCAGCATCAGGAAGGTCGCGGCCAGGTGCGTGTGACGCGCCGGGCAGGTCCGCACGAACAGGAAAACGGCCAGCACGGCCAGGCCATAAGCGGCGGTCACGGTCCCCATGGGCGACTCGACACTCCTTTTCGTGCGACGGCGCCCGGGCATCTTGCCACGATCCTCGCCCGGTTGGCGACCGCGCCGACGGCGTCCGGATCACTCAAGGTCGCGGCCCAGAAAGCTCGTCCAGACCGCGCGCCCGGCCTGCTGGTACGGGGCCATGGCCGCCGCCAGGTCGGCCAGCGACGGCGCGGCCTCCCATTCGGCCGGCAGCAGCGGGTCGCGGACGATGGCGCGCACCGCCGAGCGCCCGAGGCTCAGCGATTCGCGCGCCGCCGCCTCCGGCTCGATCCGCGGCAGGCGCTCCAGGCTTCGGGCCAGCCGGCTCAACAGGCCCCGCCGCGCCTTGACCAGCGCCTCGACGTCCCACAGCGCCCGGGCCGCGGAGGCGGCCGCGTCGTCCAGCCGCTCCAGCCGGGCCGACATCAGCCCCGGGGTCGCGCCGTACTCGGTCAGCCGGGCCCGGCACGCCTCCAGCCCTCCGGCCAGATTGTCCGGCCGCAGCCACGGCCCCTGCCGGGTCTGGCGAAATCCCTCGATATCCAGCGCCCGCAGGGTCGCCCGCCACTGGGCGCGGGACACGCTCGAGGGTCGGGCCGCCGCCATCAGCCAGCCGCCGCCCCACGGGATCCGGCGCGCCGGCGCGGTTCGCCAGCCGTCCACCCGCCGGCGCCACGGGTCGGCGGCGTCGCCGGCGGTGTAAACGCCCCGGCTCGGACCAGCCAGCCGGCCCTCGCGCCGCAGCCGCGCCACGGCCGTGCGCACCGCCGTGGGCGACAGGCCGAACACCGCGCCCGCCCGGATCAGTTCGCCGGTGGTGAAGCGCCCGTCCGGATGCGCGGCGAACAGGTCGAGGGCCAGGGTCCGGGCGTCCGGCGGCGGACCGATGTTGCTGATCTCGTCCATTCCGGTCACTGTATGCCACAAATCCTGTTCCGCCCATGGTGACGGATCGAGCCTGGAGACGCCATGTCCGCCCCGCTTAGCGCCATAACCGTGCTGGATCTGACCACGGTGGTCGCTGGTCCGCTGGCCACCAGCCTGCTGGCCCAGCAGGGGGCCCGGGTGATCAAGGTCGAGCCGCCGGCCGGCGACACGGCCCGGGCCCTGGGCGCGCGTCGCGAGGGCATGAGCGGCTCCTTTCTGGCCCTCAACGCCGGCAAGGAATCGGTCGTTCTGGACCTGGCCGCGCCCGGCGGCGTCGCCGCCCTGCTGGATCTGGCGGAAGCCGCCGACGTGCTGGTCCACAACTACCGGCCCGGGGTCATGGAGCGGCTGGGCGTCACCCTCGAGGCGCTGCGCGCCCGCCGCCCCGACCTGATCGTCGCCCGCATCAGCGGCTTCGGCGACGTCGGCCCGATGGCCGGCGACCGCGCCTATGATCCGGTCATCCAGGCCGAGGCCGCCATGGCCGGCCGCAACGACCAGGGCGAGCCGCGGCTGGCGGCCCAGTACCTGTGCGACAAGGTGGCCGGCCTCTACGCCGCCCAGGCGATCACCGCCGCCCTGGCGGCGCGGGCGCGCGACGGGCGGGCGCGCACGGTGGACGTTTCCATGCTGGAGGCGGCGGCCGCCTTCGGCGCCCTCGACATGCACTCGGCCCTGGCCTTCCAGGAACCGGCGTCGCCGATGCCCGACGTGGCGGCCATCTACCGGCCCTGGCGGGCGGCGGACGGCTGGGTGGTGGCGATCATGCTGAGCAACGCCGAGTTCGCCGGCTTCAGCCGCGCCCTGGAGCTGCCGGCCCTGCTGGAGGATCCGCGCTTCGCCGACATGGCCTCGCGCTTCGGCCACTGGGAGGCCCTGCGCGAGCTCGCCGCGCCGAAGGCCGCGACCCTGTCGGTCGACCGGCTGATCGGCGCCCTGCGCGACCAGGGCGTGCCCTGCGCCCGGGTCAACGACGGCGCCGCCCTGCACCGGCATCCCCAGCTGGCCGCCACCGGCTTCTGGCGCGAGGAGGTCCACCCGCTGGTCGGCCGCGTCCGCCTGCCGTCGCCGGTGGCCCGCTTCGACGGCCAGCGCGGCTCACCCTCGCCGGCCCCCGCCCTGGGCCAGCACACCGCCCACCACACCAAGGCCTGAGATGACCGAATTCCGCTCCATCGCCTACGCCGTCGAGGGCCGCGTCGCGACCCTCACCCTGAACCGGCCCGACCGCTTCAACGCCATCGACGAGCACATGCCCGGCGAGATCGCCCGGGCTGTCGAGCTGGCCGACGCGGACCCCGACATCCACGTCATCCTGGTCCGCGGCGCCGGCCAGGGCTTCTGCGGCGGCTACGACCTGGTCGACTACGCCGAGGCCAGGGGCGTGGTGACCGGCAGCCAGGACATGCCCTGGGACCCGACGCTCGACTTCGCCATGATGTGGCGCAACACCCAGAACTTCATGAGCCTGTGGCGCGCGCGCAAGCCGACCATCGCCTGCGTGCACGGCGCGGCGGTCGCCGGCGGCTCGGACATCGCCCTGTGCTGCGATTTCCTGATCATGACCGAGGACGCGAAGATCGGCTATCCGCCGGCCCGCGTCTGGGGCGTGCCGACCCCCTCGATGTGGGTCTACCGGCTGGGCCCGCAGGCGGCCAAGCGGATGATGATGACCGGCGACGTGATCACCGGACAGGAGGCCGAGGCCATGGGGCTGGCCCTCGCCGCGCCGCCGGCCGACCGGTTCGAGGCCGAGATCGCCCGCCTGGTCGGCCGCCTCCAGGGGGTGCCGCGCAACCAGCTGATGATGACCAAGATGGTGGTCAACCAGGCCTACGAGAACATGGGCCTGAACTCGACCCAGATGATGGCCACCTTCTTCGACGGAGTGGCGCGCCACACGCCCGAAGGCGTCTGGTTCCGCGAGCGCGCCCAGGAGGTCGGCTTCAAGCAGGCCGTGGCCGAGCGCGACAGCGGCGAGCCGATCGCCACCCAGGTCTCGAAGCGGGGCTGACCATGACCGATGCCGTGATCGTTGAGCGCGACGGGCCGGTGACCATCGTCACCCTTAACCGGCCCGAGCGGCGCAACGCGGTGGACGCCCCGACCGGCGTCGCCCTGCGCGAGGCCTTCGAGGCTTTCGAGCGCGACGAAGAGGCGCGCGTCGCGGTGCTGACCGGGGCGGGCGGCGTCTTCTGTTCGGGAGCGGACCTCAAGGCGGTCGCCGCCGGCGCCGGCGAGTACGATCCCGAGGGACCCGGCTGGATGGGCCCGACGCGGATGCGCACGTCCAAGCCGGTCATCGCCGCGGTCGAGGGCCATGCGGTCGCCGGCGGGCTGGAGCTGGCCCTGTGGGCCGACCTGCGGGTCGCCTCGGAGACGGCGGTGTTCGGCGTCTTCTGCCGCCGCTGGGGCGTGCCCCTGGTGGACGGCGGGACCATCCGGCTGCCGCGCCTGATCGGCCAAAGCCGGGCGATGGACATGATCCTGACGGGCCGGCCCGTGACGGCGAAGGAGGCCCTCGACATCGGCCTGGCCAACCGGCTGGTTCCCGCCGGCGGCGCGCGCGCGGCGGCCGTCGCGCTGGGCCGGGAGATCGCGCGCTTCCCGCAGGACTGCCTGGTCATCGACCGGCGCAGCGCCCTCGACCAGTGGGGCCTCGACGAGGCCGAAGCCTTGCGGCGCGAGGGGCGGGCCGCCGGCCCCGCCATCCTCGCCGCCGCCGAGGCGGGGGCCGCCCGCTTCGCCGCCGGCCGCGGCCGCGGCGGCGATTTCGACAACCTCTGAACGGAGACCGGCTGTGCTGACCACCGAGATGATCGAACGCGGCGCCCGCCGCTTCGCCGACCGCACCGCGGTGCTGTTCGGCGACGAGCGCCGCACCTTCGCCGAGGTCAATGCGCTGGCCAACCGCATCGCCAACGTGCTGGCCGACCGCTTCGGCGTGACGCCCGGTCGGCGCATCGGCCTGCTCAGCAACAACGCCCTGTACAGCCTGTCGCTGGACTTCGGCTGCGTGAAGACGCGCGGCGTCCGCGTGCCGCTGAACCCGCGCCTGTCGGCGGTGGAGCAGGCGGCCATGCTGAACGGCATGAAGGTCGACCTGCTGCTGCACGGGCCCGACCTGGCGGAGCGGGCGCGGGAGCTGAAGGCTGCCGTGCCCGGTCTGGTCGCGCTGGGTCTCGGTAGCGACGGGGCCGGCGAGGATCTGCTGGCGCTGGCGGCCGGCGCGCCGGACATCGCCCCGGCGGTAGGCGAACCCCAGCCGGACGAGGTGGTGCTGGCGCTCTACACCTCGGGCACCACCGGGACCCTGAAGGCCGCCGAACACACCCAGGCCAGCTACGCCGCCGTGGTCCTGAACGTGCTGAACAATCTGATCGACCCGGCCGAAGGCGAGGTGATGCTGCACGCCGCCTCGATGATCCACGCCAGCGGCGTGTTCGTCCTGCCGTTCTGGCTGCGCGGCGGGGCCTCGGCCATCCTGCCCGGATTCACCCCCGCCTCCTATGTCGAGGCGATCCGCCGCTGGCGCCCGTCGGCGCTGAACCTGGTGCCGACCATGATCGGCATGGTGCTCGACCACCCCGGCGTCCGGCCCGCGGACTTCGACAGCGTCCACACCCTGCTCTACGGCGCCTCGCCCATGCCGCTGCCGTTGATGGACCGGGCGCTGGCGTTCTTCGGGCCCCGGCTCGTGCAGTACTACGGCCAGACCGAGGCGCCGCTGGCGATCACCGCCCTGTCGAAGGCCGACCATGCGCCCGAGGCGGCTCACCGCCGCCTGGCCTGCGGCTTCCCGGCCGTGGACTGCGAGGTGCGGCTGATCGACGAGACCGGCGCGCCCGTCCCCACCGGCGAGGCGGGCGAGATCGTGGTCCGCGCGCCCTTCATGATGAAGGGCTACCACGAGGCGCCGGAGCTGAACGCGCACCACTTCCTGCCCGGCGGCTGGCTCCGCACGCGCGACGTCGGCCGATTCGACGCGGACGGCTGCCTGTACCTCGTCGACCGGGTCTCCGAGATGATCGTCACCGGCGGCTACAACGTCTATCCCAAGGAGGTGGAGGACGTGCTGGCGGCGCATCCGGCGGTGCGCGCCGCGGTGGTGGTCGGCCTGCCGGACGACCAGTGGGGCGAGGCGGTGACCGGCTTCATCGTCCTGCGGGACGGTCAGACGGCCTCGCCGGAGGCGCTGATCGCCTTCGCCCGCGAACGGCTGGCCGGCTACAAGGTCCCCAAGGCCGTCCGCTTCATCGACGAGGTGCCGCTGAGCCCCGTCGGCAAACCCCTGCGCCGGGCGATCCGCGATCCGTTCTGGGAGGGGCGGCAGCGGCGGATCTAGCGCCGTTTGCCGAGGCCCGGGGCGGAAATCGCCTTGCTGTTCGGCGCCATAAAGGGTGGTGGCTGGGGGCGGGATCGAACCGCCGACCTGTGGGTTATGAATCCACCGCTCTAACCATCTGAGCTACCCAGCCCCGGCGCGCGTCCGGGCGTCCCGCGAGGGGAGCAAGGCGTATATAGCCGCCGTCGCCGCCGTTCAAGGCGGCTTTGGCGAGGTTGCCCTGCGGCCGGAACGCTCTAGCCTTTGCGGGTGTTTCGCCACGTGCGTCCAACAGCCGGGGAGTCCCTCATGCGCCCGTTCGCCACCCTGTGCCTGGGCATTTTCCTGATCGCCTGCCACGCCAGCGACCGGTCGGCCGGCGCCCAGACCGGCGCCCCGGTCGAGACCCGGCCGCCCAACGCCGCGAATCAGCAGCCGGCCTTCGCGGGCCAGACCCGCGCGCCGGGCGTGCGCACCGACCAGGCGATGGTTTCCGAGGTGGTCGTTTCGGGCCTCGAGCACCCGTGGGCGGTGACCCCGCTGTCCGAGCGCGAGTTCCTCGTCACCGAGCGGCCCGGGCGGCTGCGCGTGGTCACCTCCGCCGGCGACATCGGCCTGCCGATCCGCGGCCTGCCGCAGGTGTTCGCCGAAGGGCAGGGCGGCCTGCTGGACGTCGAGCTCAGCCCGACCTTCGCCGAGGACCGGCTGATCTACTGGAGCTACGCCGAGCCGCGCGAGGGCGGGGCCGGCACGGCGGTGGCCCGCGGCCGGCTGTCGGGCGACCAGACCCGGGTCGACAACGTCGAGGTCATCTTCCGCGCCCAGCCGACCTTCAACAACGGCATGCATTTCGGCTCCCGCCTTGTGTTCGACCGCGAGGGGCGGCTGTACGTGACGCTCGGCGAGCGCTCCTCGATGGAGACCCGCGCCCAGGCCCAGGCGCTGGACTCGCACTTCGGCAAGATCGTGCGGATCAACGCCGACGGCTCGGTCCCGGCCGACAATCCGTTCGTCGGCCGCGACGACGCCCGGCCCGAGATCTGGTCGCTGGGCCATCGCAACGTCCAGGGCGCGGCCCTGCATCCGGACACCGGCGCTTTGTGGTCGATCGAGCACGGCGCGCGCGGCGGCGACGAGATCAACATTCCCGCGCCCGGCGCCAACTACGGCTGGCCGGTGGTCGCCTACGGCATTGAATACCGCGGCGGGCCGATCGGCGAGGGCCGCACCGCCGGCGAGGGTTTCGAACCGCCGGTCTACTACTGGGATCCGGTCATCGCGCCGGGCGGCGCGGTGTTCTACCAGGGCGACATGTTCCCCGGCTGGCGCGGCGACCTGCTGGTTTCCGGCCTGGCCGGCCGGCATCTGGCCCGGCTGGTGCTGGACGGCGAGCGGGTGGTCGGCGAGGAGCGCCTGCTGACCGACCTGGGCGAGCGCATCCGCGACGTGGCCGTGGCCGCCGACGGCGCGGTCTGGGTGGTCACCGACGACGCCGACGGCAAGCTGGTCCGACTCGCCGCGCGGTGAGCCGGACCGTCCCCGGATGACCGCCGATCAGATCATCACCCTGCTCGTGCTGGCGGGGACGCTGGCCGCCTTCATCTTCGACAAGGGCCGGGTCGACCTGGTGGCGCTCAGCGGCGCGGCCGTGCTGTTGCTGCTGGGCGTGGTCGAGCCCTGGGACGTCCAGCGCGCCTTCGCCAGCCCGGCGATCATCGCCCTGGCCTCGCTGTTCGTGCTGGGCCGGGCGCTGGAGCTGACCGGCGTCCTGCGACTGGCGATCATCGGCGCGGCGCGCCTGGTGCGCCGGTTCGGGCGGCCCGCCCTGATCGCCCTGCTGGGGATGGTCGGGGCCTCGTCCGCCTTCGTCAACAATACGCCGGTGGTCATGCTGGCCGCGCCGGTGGTCCGGGACATGGCTCACAGGATCAAGCTCGATCCGCGCCAGGTGCTGATCCCGCTCAGCTACATCTCGATCATGGCCGGTTCGTGCACCCTGATCGGCACCTCGACCAACCTGATCGTCGACGACATGGCCGAGGCTTCGGGCCTGACCCGCTTCGGCATCTTCGAGATCACCCCGGTGGGCCTGACCATCCTGATCGCCGGGGTGGCCTACATGGCGCTGTTCGGCTGGCGGCTGTTGCCCCGGCCGGGGTCCGGGGCGGACGACGAGCCGGCGCCCGGGGCGGTGGCGCCGCGCGAGCCCCCGGTGCGCAGTCCGCTGCGTCCCGTCGCCGGCGCCGCGGCCCTGGCCATGTTCGCCCTGGTCATCCTGGTCGCCGCCATGGGCTGGGCCCCGATCGCGGCGGCGGCCTTCGCCGGGGCCGTGACCCTGGTGCTGCTGCGCATCATCTCGCTGGACGAGGCCTATTCGGGGCTCAAGCCGGAGATCCTGCTGCTGATCGCCGGCATGCTGGTCATCGGCCTGGCGCTCGAGACCACCGGCCTGGCCCGCACGGCGATCCAGTCCCTGACCCTGTGGGTGGCTCCGTTCCACCCGATCGTGGCCCTGGCGGTGCTCTATCTGGTGACCCTGTTCCTGACCGAGGTGCTTTCCAACGCCGGCGTCGCCGTGCTGGTCACGCCACTGGCGGTGGCCCTGGGCCAGTCGCTGTACGTCGATCCGCGTCCTTTCGTGGTGGCGGTGATGATGGCCGCCTCGGCCGCCTTCGCCACCCCGGTCGGCTACCAGACCAACGCCATCGTCTATTCGGTCGGCCGCTATCGCTACATGGACTTCGTGCGCGTCGGCGTGCCCCTGAACTTCGTCACCTGGGCCGCCGGCATGTGGGCCATCCCCACCTTCTTCCCGTTCAATCCCTGATCCCTCTCCCCTTGCGGAAGAGGGAGGGGCCCGCGCGTAGCGTGGGAGGATGAGGGGTCGCGCTCAAGCAGCGAGGCGCCGCGCGCCGATCGCTAGCGCCCTAAATGTGAATCGCGTGCCCCAGCGCCCGCAGACTGGCCTCGTGGAAGGCCTCGCCCAGGGTGGGGTGGACGTGGATGACGCCGGCGACGTCCTCCAGCACCGCGCCCATCTCCAGCATCTGGGCGAAGCTGTTGGACAGCTCCGAAACGTGCTGGCCGACGGCCTGGACGCCGAGGA
>CAZQBJ010000059.1:0-11774 GCA_964591465.1 uncultured Brevundimonas sp. | reverse complement strand
CCCTCCCCTCCCCCCTCCGGCGGCGCGGGCGTTTTGCCGTCCGGCCTCCGGGGCGAGCGGCGGGACTTACGCCCCCAGATCGATCTCCATCGTCGCACCGTCGCGCAGCACGCCCAGGCGGGTGCGCCCGGCGTTCAGGTGGCGGGCCAGGTCCTCGACGTCGCGCACCTCGCGACCGCCGGCGCGGATCACCAGATCGCCGGCCAGCAGGCCGCGGCGCGCCGCCGCCGAACCGGTCTCGACCGCCGTCACCAGCGCCCCGGGCCGGCCGGCCTCGGTGTCCTCCGCCGCGGCCGTGCGGAAGGCGGCGCCCTGGGCGACGGCCCCGGTCTCCCCGAGGCGGACGGCGGCGGGGTCGGCCCGCTCGACGACCACCGCGGTCTCGACCTGCTGGGCCCCGCGCAGATAGGTGAGGGCCAGCCGGTCGCCCGGATCGGCCACCCCGATGGCCGCCTGGACCGAGCCGGCGCCGTCGACCGAGCGGCTCTGGACGCGGACGATCACGTCGCCGCGGCGCAGGCCGGCCGCTTCGGCCGGGGAGCCGGGCGCGACGTCCTCGACGATCGCCCCCCGCACGCTGCCCAGGCCCAGCTCGCGGGCCCGCGCGGCGTTCAGCGACGAGACGGTGGCCCCGATGCCGCCGCGCACGACCTCGCCGTGCAGGCGCAGCTGGTTGACCACGAACTGCATGATCCGGGTCGGCACGGCGAAGGCGATGCCGTCGTTGCCGCCGCCCAGGCTGCCGGACAGGATGGCCGTGTTGATGCCGATCAGCCGGCCGCGGCTGTCCAGCAGCGGGCCGCCGGAATTGCCGCGGTTCACCGCCGCGTCGGTCTGGATGAACGCCTCGACCGCGTCGCCCATGCCCGAGCGGCCGAGCCCCGAGACGACGCCCATGGTCAGGGTCTGGTCCAGGCCAAGGGGATAGCCCACCGCGAAGGCCAGGTCGCCGGTGCGCAGGGTGTCCGAATCGACCGCCTCGACCTGGACCAGGCCGGCGGCCGGGATGCGCAGCACGGCGATGTCGGTCGCCTTGTCGGCCCCGACCAGCTCCGCGTCGAAGCTGCGCCCGTCGATCAGGTCGACCCGATAGGCCGAGCCGTTCTCGATCACGTGCTCGTTGGTCACCACGATGCCGGCGGCCGCGTCGATGACCACGCCCGAGCCGCCGCTGATCTCGCGCGGCTCGTTGTCGCCGGAGGACGGCCCGCGCGAGGCGCCCAGGGTGGTCACCCGGACCACCGCCGGCAGGGTCGGCTCCAGCTGGGCGGCGAAGCTGAACACCCCCCGTTCACGGTCGTAGATCATCCCGGCGTCCTGGGCCGAGGCCGCGCCAAGGCCGGCGCCGGCGAGCAGGGCCAGGGCGCCGGCGGCCGCCGCGAGGGCCTGTCTGGATGCCCGGTGGTTCATGTCATTCCCCCTGTGTTCAGAACCGTGCGCTGATCAGCGCGCCGGGCTGGCGGTCGGCGACGGCGAGTCGGCCGCCGTGACGATGCACGATCGCGCGGACAAACGGCAGTCCCATGCCGTGACTTTCCCGATTCGCCGCCGGCCGGGGGCGGGCCCCGGCCCTGAGCAGGGCCGGATCGATTCCCGGACCGCGGTCGGCGACGCTGAAGCCGGGGCGGCCGTCGACCACGTCGGCGCGCACGGTCACCTCGGCCCCGTCCGGCGAGAATTTGACCGCGTTGTCGACCAGGTTGGCCACCGCCCGCTGCAGCAGGGAGCGGACGCCCAGCACCTCGGCCTCGGCCAGGTCGAGGGCGATGGTCACGCCGCGCTCGTCGGCCAGCGGCTGGTACAGCTCGGCGGCGGCGGCGCAGATCTGGTCCAGCCGCACCGGCTCGAACACCCAGGTTTCGCCATCGCGCAGGCTGATCGCCTCGTTCATCGCCCCGGCCAGCGCCTGCAGGTCCTCGCGCGCGGCCTCGGCCAGGGCGGTGCGTTCGGCCGGATCGGCGCTGTCGATCAGCCGGTCCAGCCGCGCGGTTGCGCGGGCCAGCGGGGTGCGAAAATCGTGGGCCAGCTGGTCGGAGGTGTCGCGCAGCCAGCCGAGCAGCTCCTGCAGCCGGTCCAGGGTCCGATTGACCTGGGCCGAAAGCTCGGTGAGCTCGGGGGCCACGGAGGTCGGCGGGGCCCGGTTGGAGAAGTCGCCCAGGGCGGCCCGGTCGAGGCTGCGATTGACCTCCGCCACCGCGGCGGTCAGGCGGCGGCGGGCGAACAGCGAGACCAGCAGGCCGAACGCCAGGATCAGCCCCCCGGCGGCGAGCACGGCGGCGGCGGCCCAGCCCCAGGCCCCGCCCGGCCGCTCGACCACCCGGCCGACGGTCACCCGCAGGGCCGCGACCTGATCGATCACCGCCACCACCTCGACCGCCCGGTCCGGGCAGAGCGTCCCGGCGGGCAGCTCCAGCCGGTGGACGTTGGCGCCCAGCCGCGGCAGGGGCTCGGACCTGGCGCCCGCCAGGGCGACGGCCCCGGCCGGCGCGACGCCCGGGGCGGTGATCAGGCGCACCCCGGCCCCGCCGCGCCCGGTGCGGCAGTTGCGCTCCAGCGCCGCGGCGTCGCCCGGCCGGTCCTGCACCGCCGACAGCCAGGCGGCGAGAAAGGCCGCGTCGGTGGCCGCCTGGCCGGGCATGTCACCCAGCTTGGCCAGCATGGCGCCGTAGTCCTGCAGGGCGGCCAGGGCGGCCTTCTCGCGCTGGTCCATGCGCACCGCCTGCCAGGTGACGACCAGCGAGCCGGCCAGGGCGAGGGCCGCCAGCACGGCGACCGCCGCCGCCAGCCACGAGCCGGTCAGACCGGCGAGGCGGCGGCCCAGGGTCATCCCCCGAACGCGCCCAGATCGCGGAACACCAGGCTCTGGCTGCGCGCCGCCACGATCAGCGGATGCAGGCCCTCGCCCAGCTCGGGGCATTGCTCCTTGAGCCGCTTGCGCAGGGCGGAGATGCGCGCGTCGATGATGTTGACGAAATTGTCCGGCAGGAATTTCCACTCCACCCAGCAGCGGTCCCACAGCATGGTCTTGGTCACCGGCTGTCCGCGCGCGGCGATCAGCTCGGCGACAATGGCGAACTCCAGCGGCGAGAGCTCCAGCTGGCGCGGCTCGCCGCCGGGCGGGGCGTAGGTCGCGGTCCGGGCGCCGGTCGACAGGCGAAACGGCCCGTTGACCAGCTCGCCGTTGGCCGGGCGCGGCTGGCGCGGCGCGCGGCGCAACTGGGCGGCCACCCGGGCCAGAAGCTCCTCGTCGCTGCACGGCTTGGACAGATAGTCGTCGGCCCCGGCCAACAGGCCGTCGACCCGCTGGCGCTCGGCGCCCAGGGCGGTCAGCATCAGGGCCGGGGCCTCGGCGCTGGGACCGCCGCCGACGCGCAGGCGGGTCAGCATCTCCAGCCCGTCCAGGCCGGCGTTCATCCGGTCCAGCAGCAGCAGATCGTAGGGCTGGACGAGGGCTGCCTCCAGCGCCGCCTCGCCGGTCTCGAAGCGGTCGACGGCCGAAAAACCGGCGTCCAGCAGCCGGCGGACGACATGGTCGGCGAGCTCGTGATCGTCCTCCAGCAGGAGCGCGCGGCGCTCCGCGAACAGGGCGCGAAGGGCCGCGAACGGGTCTCCCTCCCGCCGGGATTCCTCACTCATCCGCCCCTCCACACAACCAAGACGGGCACCTTAAATGCAAACGGCTCGATCACAACGGCCCCGATTGGGTGTCGAAGACGCTGGTCGCAGCCTCGGCCTCGGGCGACAGGGCCAGCAGCAGGTGGCGTTCCGGATGCCCTTCGCGGCGCACGCGCAGCACCGCCAGGGGACCGGCGGCGCGCAACAGGGCGCGGACGGCCTCGGCGTCGGCGGGGGTCGTTCCATTGACCGCCAGCAGCCGGTCGTCGCGCCGCAGACCGGCCCGCTCGGCCGGGGAGCCGGCCTCGACCTCGGCCACCAGCGCCGCCGGTCCGGCGTCGACGGGACGGACGACGTGAAGGCCCGCCCCCTCGGGCAGCCGGGCGACGGCGACGGCGGAGGCCGGCGGCCGGGCGGCGAAACCGGCGTCGACCCCCGGCGCGGGCCCCAGGGTCAGGACCACCGCCCGGGCGCCCTCCGGACCGACGATCGACAGCCGGACCCGGTCGCCCGGCGCCGCGTGCATCAGCCGGGCGGCCAGGTCGCGCGGCCGGGCCAGCGGCCGGCCGTCCAGGGCCAGCAGCACCTCCCCGGGGGCCAGGCCGGCGGCGGCGGCGGCCCCGTCGGGCGTCACGGTCTCGATCAGCAGCCCCGGCGCCTCGGGCCCGCCCAGGGCGGCGACCACCGCCGGCGGCGCGGCGCGGACGGTCAAGCCGGCCTGGCCGCGGGCGATCCGCCCCTCGGCGATCAGGCGGCCGGCGATGGCGCGAAGCACCGGGACCGGGGCGGCCAGGCCGATGCCGACGTCCAGGCCGACCTCCGGCGGGGTGGCCAGATTCATCCCGACGACCTCGCCGGCCGCGTTGACCAGCGGCCCGCCGGAGCTGCCCGGATTGAGCGGCGCGTCGTGCTGCAGCAGGTCGACCGGCCAGGCCGGGTCGTAGGCCCGGCCGTCGCCGGACAGCACCCCGGCGGTCAGGCTGAAGGCGAAGCCCAGCGGATGGCCCAGGGCCTGCACCGGCTCGCCCCGGCGCGGGACGACCGAGGCCAGCGGCGGCGGCGGCGGCAGCCCCTCCCCGGCCAGCCGCAGCACCGCGATGTCGGTCAGAGGATCGCGGCCGACCACCACCGCGGGCAGCCGGCGGCCGTCCTCGAAGGCGGCCGAGACCCGGTGGCGGCCGGCGACCACATGGGCGGCGGTCAGCACATGGCCGCGCGCGTCGAACAGGAAGCCGGCCCCAAGCGGCCGGCCGGCGGCGGACCCGTCGGCGGCGTCGGCCGGATCGATCCGGACCACCGCGGCCATGGCCTGCTCGACCGGATGCGCGGCCCGGGCGGCCGGGGCCAGGGCGGCGAACAGCAGGGCGATCAGCAGGGCGCGCATGGGGGCAGGGTCTCCTAGGGCGCGCCAGACCTAGGGCGCCGCGCGCCCCGGGGCCGCTGATCGTTCCTGACGCGGTCGCGCCTTAACCGAAGCCAAAGGCCGGGCCGGCGAGGCTGGGCCGACACCTTCGGAGGCCCCGATGAAAGCCCTGTTCCCGCTCGCCGCCCTGATCGTTTTGGCCGCCGGCCCGGCCCTGGCCGACCCGTGCACCGCCGTGCCCGATCGCGGGCCGACGCCCGAATGGCTGCGGTCCGGGCGCACCTTCTCGGGGCCCGTGACCTATGTCGGGGACGGCGACAGCCTGTGCGTGGCCGCGGTGCGCGGGCGCGAGCACGACCGCAGCACCTGGGTCGAGGTGCGGGTGGCGGACTTCTATGCGCCGGAGCTGTCCGAGCCCGGCGGGCGCGAGGCGCGCGAGACGCTTCGGACCCTCGCCATGGGCCGCACCCTGACCTGTCGGGCCGGGCGGCGCAGCTGGGACCGGGTGGTGGCCGAGTGCCGAATGGACGGCGCGGCGCTGGGGACCCTGATGGCCCGCGCCGGGGTGGTCGAGGGCGGCCGCGGCCACGCCCACGGCGGCCAGTAGCCGGCGCCCGGCTCAGCCCACCCGGGTGTAGGTGCTGACCATCGGGGTGCGCGCACCGGGAATCTCCAGGGTCGTGGTCGCGGTGTCGCCGGCGCAGCTGTAGCGCAGGGTCAACGGCCCCGACGGCGGCGGCGCCTGGACCGGCAGGCGCGCCCGGGTCCCGTCCGGGAAGGTGGCCGTGGCCTGGCCGGACAGCGTCTCGTGCGCCGGACACAGGGTCAGGAGTCCGTCCTCGGCGCTCCAGCGGCCGGAGCCGACGGCGGTGGCCTGGCCGTCCAGCCGGCCGACCCCGCGGCGCGACTGCTGGGTAAAGGTGGCGCTCCAGTCGGTCGCGCCGCCGCGATAGCCGCCGTCGGCCTGGAAGGTGACGCCGCCGCCGGCGTGCTCGGCCCGCGGCAGCTCGATCCCCGGCGGCAGCTCGCGGCGCATCCACTCGACGGCGCCGCCGCCGGTCAGCTGCCAGCGACCGACCAGGCATTCGTCCAGCGCCCCGCCGCCGCAGCCCTCGCACGGGATCTCGAGGGTCAGGTCCAGCACCAGGTCGCGCGGCGACCCGGCCGTGTTGATGGCCGCCAGCCGCCAGGCGTCCGGATCGCCGGCGCGGGTGTCGATGCGCCCCGGCAGGGCGCCCCAGTCGCCGCCGTCGGGGCGCACCCGATGGGCTTCGTCCGGCTCGGCCATGGCGGCCCAGGCGCCGCAGTCGCACTCCAGCCAGGCGCGGTCGATGACGAACGGCCGCAGCGGCCGCCGCTCGGTGCGGCTGGCCTCCCAGCGAAGGGTGTCCCCCTGCCACGGGGCGAAGCTGACCGGGGCGCCGCGCGGGCGCTGGATTTCGCCGTCCAGATAGGCCATGGCGAATTCCAGCCAGTCGGCGTCCGGCAGGGCGGCGGCCATGGCGGCGGTCTGGGCCCGGTCCGACGATTCCGCGGCCATGCCGGACAGGAACGGCAGCACCGCCGCGTCGCCATGGCGGCCCACGTACCACCAGAAGAACACCACCGCCCGGTAGCTCATGTGATGCAGCGGCGTGTCGGGCGAGGCCTCCTCGAAGGCGTCGACCCGCCGCTGGAAGCCGGACAGTTCGGGCGCCGCAGCCGAGGCGAACCATTCGGCCGAGCCTTCCATCCACCAGGCGCCGCCCTTGCCGTCAGCGGTGTGCGAGGTCATCAGCTCGGGCGACAGGGTGGCCTTCTGCACGCAGTGGAAGATCTCGTGAGCGGTGACCGCGGCCGCGTGCTCGGCGCCGCCGCCGGGGCCGAGCAGGAAGATGACCACCTGGCACTCGTCCTCCATCCCGGTCTCGTCCGGCAGGGTCCAGCCGGCGAAGTTGGAGAAGGTTTCGGCGTCCTCGCGCGGCGGGAAGTCGTCGGCCAGCAGGATGGTCACGTCGCGCATGTCGAACGCGCCGATCCGGCCCAGCTGCTCGATCGCCCCGCGCACCCCGCGATCGAACTGGGCCAGCATGGCCTCGTCGGCCAGCCAGTCGGCCGACAGGTCGTGCAGCAGACGGATGTGGCGCACGCCACTGCGGGTGGTCACCGGCAGTCGCAGGCGTTCGACGCAGTCGTAGGCCACGGCGCCGAACCGCTCGTCGAACCGGGCCAGATAGTCGGGGCTGGCGCAGTCGCCGAAAGCCGGGCCGGGCTGGCGCATGGCCGAGGCCGGCGCCGCCGCAGCGACCAGCAGGCCCAGCACCACAAGCGCTCTCAGGAACAGTCCGCGCATCGCCGCCGCCTCCCTGAACGGCGGGACCATACCAGCGGGGACGCGGAATCGGAAAAACGCCGGTTCAGCCCACGCGCGTCCAGACGCTGACGATCGGCGGCCGGCCCGGCACCGGCAGGGAGGTGCGGGCGGTGTCCCCGGCGCAGCTGTAGCTCATCCGCAGCGGGCCCGAGGCCGTCGGCGGGGCGCCGGCCAGGCCGGCGATGCGGGCCCGCGTCTCGGCCATCCGGGCGCGCAGGTGCGGCGGCATGTCGTCGAGATATTCGGATGGGATCGAGTCCAGCATCTCGCCATAGGCGGCGGCCGATCGGGCCAGGCCCTCGGGCGACAGGTCCATGGTCCCGCCCGAGCCGTCGGGCCGGGTGACGGCGACCTGGCCCTCCAGCCGCTCGGCGGCCGGGCACAGGGTCAGGGTTCCGCCCTCTGCCGACCAGCGGCCGCTGCCGCGCACGCGGACGTCGCCGCGCGCCCGGGTGACGCCGTCGGACCGGGTGATCGACATGTCGGAGCGCTGGCGCAGGTCCTGCGAGAAATAGCCGCCGGTGCGGGTGAAGGTGACCACGTCGCCGATCTGTTCGGTGACGGTGACGCGCACGTCCGGGCCCAGGTTCTCGCGCATCCACTGGACCGCGCCGCCGGAGGTCAGCCGCCACTGGCCGGCCAGGCAGGCATCCAGCCCGCCGCCGCCGCAGCCCTCGCAGGGAACCTCGTGGCGCAGGTCGAACACCAGGTCGCGCGGCGCGGCGCCGGCGTTGAAGGCGGCGAGGCGGAACCAGGCGTCGTCGCCGGCCTCGGTGTCGATGCGGCCGGGCAAGGCGCCCCAGGGGCCGTCGTCGGGGCGCACCCGGTGCAGCTCGGTCGGATCGGCGGCCGCGGCCCAGGTCCCGCAGTCGCACTCCAGCCAGGCCCGGTCGATGACGAACGGCTGCAGCGGCCGACGCACGGTGCGGCTGGCCTCCCAGCGCAGGGTTTCGCCCTCCTGCGGCGCGAAGCTGACCGGGGCGCCGCGCGGGCGGCGGATGTCGCCGTCGAGGTAGGCCTGGGCGAAGGCCAGCCAGCGGGACTCCGACAGGGCGTCGCGCATGGCCGCGGTCTGGGCGCGGTCGGAGCTGTCGGTCGCCATGCCGGCCAGGAACGGCAGGATCGCGCCCTCGCCGTCCTCGGCCGACAACCACCAGAAGAACGGCACCGCCTGGTAGCTCATGTGGTGCAGCGGCACGGTCGGCGATTCCCGGTCGAAACGTTCGGCCCGCCGCTGGAAATAGGCCGGACCGTCCACGGCCATGGAGGCGAACCAGTCGGCCGAGGCCTCCATCCACCAGGCCCCGCCGCGGGCGTCCTCGCCGACGGCGCGGACCGAGTTGGTCTGTTCGGGCGACAGGGTGGCCTTCTGCACGCAGTGGAAGATTTCATGCGCGATCACCGCCGCGGCATGGTCCTCGAAGCCGCCGGGGCCCAGGACGAAGAACACGATCTGGCATTCGGTCTCGGCGCCGGTCGGGTCCGAATAGGTCCAGGCGGCGAAGTTCGAGAAGGCCTCGGCGTCCTCGCGCGGGGGAAAGTCGTCGGCCACCAGGATCGAGACGTCGCGCAGGTCGAAGGTCCCCATCCGGCCCAGCTGGGCCACGGCGGCGTGGACGCCCCGGTCGACCTGGGCCAGCAGGGCCTCGTCGGTGATCCAGTCGGCGTTCAGGTCGTGCAGCACCCGGATGTGGCGCAGCCCGCTGGCGGCGCGCACCGGAACCCGCAGCCGTTCGACGCAGTCGTAGGTCGGCCCCTCGAGGCCCAGCGGCCCGCTGCGGAAACGGGCGTCGAAGCGGGCCATGTAGGCCGGGTCGTCGCAGACCCCGAACTCGGCCGCCGCCGGCCGCGGCGCCGAGGCCGCCGCCAGGGCGGTCAGCAACACCAGACCCGCCAGCGCCGACGCCCGCGCGAGGAACCCTGTGGCCATGGCCGCCTCCGTTGCCTTGGGAGGCGCAGACTACCAGCGGTCGGGCCGCGGCGGAACGTCGTTCTAGAAGGCGCTCTGGCCGGTGATGGCGCGGCCCAGGATCAGGGCGTGGACGTCGTGGGCGCCCTCGTAGGTGTTGACCGTCTCGAGGTTCATGGCGTGGCGCATGACGTGCATCTCGCCGGTGATGCCGGCCCCGCCGTGCATGTCGCGGGCCGTTCGGGCGATTTCCAACGCTTTGCCGCAGTTGTTGCGCTTCATCATCGAGATGGCCTCGGGCACCCAGTCGCCGGCGTCGAGGCGGCGGCCCAGCGCCAGCGCGCCCTCGAGGCCGAGGAAAATCTCGGTCTGCATGTCGGCCAGCTTCTTCTGCACCAGCTGGCGCGACGAGAGCGGGCGGCCGAACAGGATGCGCTCGCCGACATAGTCGCGGGCGGCGTGGAAGCAGAACTCGGCCGCCCCCATGGCCCCCCAGGCGATGCCGTAGCGCGCCTTGTTCAGGCACGAGAACGGCCCGCGCAGCCCCTTCACCCCCGGCAGCAGGTTCGCTTCGGGCACGAACACGTCGTTGAGGCCGATGTCGCCGGTGATCGAGGCGCGCAGGGACAGCTTGTCGCCGATCTTGTCGGTGGTGAAGCCGTCGAAGCCGCGCTCGACGATGAAGCCCCGGATCACGTCGTCCAGCTTGGCCCAGACGATCGCCAGGTCCGAGATCGGCGAGTTGGTGATCCAGTACTTGGCCCCGTTCAGCCGGTAGCCGCCCTCGACCTTGACCGCCTTGGTCTTCATCGAAGCCGGGTCCGAGCCGCCGTCGGCCTCGGTCAGGCCGAAGCAGCCGACCAGTTCGCCCGCCGCCATCTTCGGCAGGAAGCGCATCTTCTGCTCTTCGGAGCCGAAGGCGTAGATCGGGTACATGGCCAGCGACGACTGCACCGACATGGCCGAGCGATAACCGCTGTCGACCGCCTCGATCTCGCGGGCGATCAGGCCATAGGCCACGTGGCTGGCCCCGGCGCCGCCGTACTGTTCGGGCAGGGTGGCGCCGAGGAAGCCCATCTGGCCCATCTCGGTCATGATCGAGCGGTCGAAGGTCTCGTCGCGGAAGGCGGCGACGATGCGCGGCAGCAGCTGCTCGCGGGCGTAGGCCCGGGCCGCGTCGCGGATCATCCGCTCGTCGTCGGTCAGGCGGCCGTCCAGGTCGAGCGGGTCGTCCCAACGGAAGGTCTTGGGGGGCGTGGCAGCGGAATCGGGCATGGGTGTTCAGCCTGCAGCGGGCGTCGTGCTAGGATTCGGGATGGAGCCTGCGGCTCTACGGTAAAAACCGGCGCTCGGGTAGGGGCGCGCACGACGGGGAACCTGCGACCGATGTTCGCCAGGCTGTTTCGAGACCATCCGCGCGAGGTCGGAGAGACCTACTGGGAGCATTTCTCCGCCGCCTCGGCCTATGGCGTGCGGCTGCTGGGCGCGGCCGGCTGCGCCTTCATCCACGCGGTGATCCCGGGCCTGTGCAAGACGGCGGCGTCGGACTGCGTGTGCGAGATGGCCGACGAGCTGAACAGCCGCCGCTCCACCGCCCGCGAGACCCGCCTGCGCGAGGCCGGGGCGATCGACCCGGGGCTGTAGGAGCTTCAGGGAGTCCTCATCTTCCGCGCAGCGCGGGGGCGAGGGCCTCCCGCTCGCGGATCGAAGCGGCTAGACATCCGGCATGACCCAGTCCCCCCAAGGCCCCCTGTCCGGCGTGCGCGTTCTCGATCTTTCACGGGTGCTGGCCGGACCCTGGGCGACCCAGGTGTTGGCCGACCTGGGGGCCGAGGTGATCAAGGTCGAACGGCCGGGCGTCGGGGACGACACCCGCCACTGGGGCCCGCCGTTCACCACCCGCGCCGACGGATCAAAGGGCGACGCGGCCTATTTCCTGTGCGCCAACCGCAACAAGAAGTCGGTCACCCTCGACATCGCCCGGCCCGAGGGCGCGGCGGCGGCGCGGGCCCTGGCGGCGCGGTCGGACGTGGTGGTCGAGAACTTCAAGACCGGCGGGCTGAAGAAGTACGGGCTGGATTACGCCAGCCTCGCCGCGGCCAATCCGAAACTGGTCTATTGCTCGATCACCGGCTTCGGCCAGACCGGGCCCTACGCCGGGCGGGCGGGGTACGACTACATGATCCAGGGCATGGGCGGGCTGATGTCGGTGACCGGCCAGCCGGACGGGGCGCCGGGGGCCGAGCCGATGAAGGTCGGGGTCGCCGTGGTCGACCTGTTCACCGGCCTGTACGCCTCGAACGCCGTGCTGGCCGCCCTGCTGCATGCGCGGGCGGCCGGACAGGGGCAACACATCGACCTGGCCCTGTTCGACGTGCAGGCGGCCATGCTGGCCAACCAGGCGAGCAACTGGTTCGTCTCGGGCGTGGCGCCGCAGCGGCTGGGCAACGCCCACCCGAACCTCGCCCCCTATCAGCCATTCCCGGCCTCGGACGGGGCGGTGATCGTGGCCGTCGGCAACGACGGGCAGTTCC
>CAZQBJ010000058.1:0-11800 GCA_964591465.1 uncultured Brevundimonas sp. | reverse complement strand
AGGGCAGTTCAACTGGGCGGGGCAGTGGGCATCCGCACCAACGGCAGGCAGGAAGTGGAAGTGATCAAAAAGCTCACCGGGCTGCCCGTGATCGGGATTCACAAGGTGACCAACGAGGCGGGGGAGCTGGCCATCACCCCCAGTTTCAGCTTGGCTGAGGATCTAGTGCAGGCCGGTGCCGATATTGTGGCGGTGGATGTGCGCCAAACCAGGCCCTTTGGGGAGCCCTTGGCAGAGCTTCTGCCTCGGATCCGTCGGGAGCTGGGGGTACCAGTAATGGCCGACTGCGCAACCATGGAAGATGCCCGTGCTGCGCTGGCGATCGGGGTGGATCTCATCGCCTCCACCTTTGGTTTCCGGGAGAACGAGCTGGGGACGGAACCCGATTTTGAGCTGCTGGAAGGTTTGCTCCAGCTGGGTGCCCCCGTGATCGCCGAGGGCGGGTTCTGGTACCCGGAGCAAGTGGTGAAGGCCTTGGAGATGGGCGTCTGGTCCGTGGTGGTGGGCAGCGCCATCACCAGACCGCTGGAAATCACCAAGCGGTTCGTGCGGGCTTTGGGCCAGGCCGGGACCGCCCAAAGGAATGCTGTTTAAACAAAAAGCTTAAGCAAAGGGACTCCAAACGGGGTCCCTTTTTTGCAAAAAACATAACAAAAGATGAAAAGTAAGGAAGGATATTCAGAAACTGTGTCAAATAATTAAGGCAAGCACCATTTGAAACGGTTTAAATTCATTTTCCGTACACAGCAGTGGTCCGAGATCTTGTTATCGCTATTGCGTCAATTTCGCAGACCACTCTATTTGCCCAGTCATTTAAAACGGTTTAAATGACTGGCAAGCACCTCGCTGCCCCAGCTTGGCTCTTTGCAGCAAGGGGCCGCACAACATCTGTTAAGGGAGGAGTCTGTAAATGACAGAACGTCTCAAGCTGAGCGATGTGGAAGTTGTTGAAATACCGTGGGTGGAACCGGTACATACCCGGGATTTCCCGGAAATTCCAGAGGAAACCTATGCCCAGCGCGTCGCCAGCCTCAGGGCCCGCATGGAAGAGCAAGGCCTTTCCCATGTGGTGGTCTACGGCGACCGGGAGCACTTTGCCAATACCAGGTGGCTCACAGGCTATGACCCGCGCTTTGAGGAGAGCTTGGTCATCGTGGGCCTATCCGGCAAGCCCCGCCTGCTGGTGGGTCTGGAAGGGCTCTATTACGCAGCCATCGCCAAGGGCGTAGATGCTGAGCTGTATGATGAGTTCAGCCTGCAGGGGCAGCCCGGCAAGGGCCGGTCGCTGGCGGAGATCTTCGCCGACTGCGGCCTGGCTGCAGGGAGCAAGGTGGGCTTGGTGGGCACCAAGTACCGCCAGACCACGGAGTACGCCCAAAGCAAGCTGGCCAGCGATGTCCCCTACTACCTGGTGGATGTCTTGGCCAAGACTGTGGGCTTTGAAAACATCAGCGATGTCACCCGCTGGTTTACCGATACCACTGATGGACTCAGGATTCCCCTCACAGTGGATGAAATTGCCCGCAATGAGATGATCAACCTCATGGTGTATGCAGGCATGCGCAATGCCATGGATGCCCTTAAGCCGGGAGTGACTGAAGCTGAGATCTCCGGCAAACTGAATTATGACGGCAGCGTACCCCTATCCTGCCACATTGTGGTCAGTTTTGGGGAAAACGTGAACTTAGCCCTGAACAGTCCCACCAATAGGGAGCTGCGCTTAGGCGATCCCCTGAGCGTCGCCCTGGGTGTGTGGGGCGCCAATATGGCCCGCACGGGCATCGCGGTGCACAGCGAAGATGAGTTTGCCCCCGAGATCGCCGACGCCATGGAAAAGGTGTTCGTACCCTACTTCGACATGCTGCTGCGCTGGTATGGAGCGCTGCATGTGGGTGTTAAGTGCGGAGACGTCTACGAAGTGGTCAGGGATTACATGGAGGATCCCTTCTTCCAGATTGCCCTGAACGCCGGCCACCTCATTCACTACGAGGAGTGGATCAACGCACCCTTTGTGCCCGGTTCCGAGGATGTGCTCCAGTCCGGCACCATGATTCAGTGCGACATCATTGTTCCCTCAACTCCTCCCTATCCCGGCGTGCATACTGAAGACAGCCTAGTTGTGGCCGATGCCGCCCTCCGGGCCGAGCTGGCGGAGAAGTACCCTGAGGTTTGGGCCCGCATCCAGAAGCGGCGCGCCATGATGGAAGGCCTGGGCTACAGGCTCCACGAAGATGTCCTGCCCCTCTGCGATCTGCAGGGCCAGGTACAGCCCTTTATGCTCAACCCCACGCAAGTGCTGCGGTTGAAGAAATAGGTTGGTTGGGCTGGTCGAGGATCTGCTGCGGCAATATGGCGCAAAGGAGGGTAGAGCGTGCGGTGGCTGAAATATTGGGCCGCAGCCAACAACATGAATGGAGGGATGAAATTGATGAAACTGGTTAAGCGTAGTGTGCCTATCGTGTTGTTGCTTACCTTTGTTGTGGTGTTGGGCGTGGCCGGCTTGGCATCGGCCAAGAAGCCTTTGATTGGGGTATCCATTCGCAGCCTGTCCGAAGAGCGCTGGGCCCGGGAGAAGGACATCATGGAACAGCTGGCCAAGGAAATGGGAGCAGACATCATGTTTACAGATGCCAACCACGATGAGAATCTCCAGAACTCCCAGATTGAGAACCTGATCTCCCGTGGGGTAGATGTACTGATCATCATTGCCCAGAACAGTGACGTAGCTGCCACCGGAGTACAGATGGCAGCTGAAGAAGGAATCCCAGCCATCGCCTACGACGTAGCTATCTTCCATCCCGACGCCATCTACCTCTCCTTTGACAGCGTCAAAGTGGGCTACGAGATGGCCAAGGTCATCGTGGACCTGGTTCCCAAAGGCAACTACATGTGGCTCGGCGGATCCCCCACCGATGACAACGCCTACTTGGTACGCCAGGGTCATTTCCAAGTTCTGCAGCCTCTCATTGACAAAGGCGATATCGTCCTCGTCGGCGAGCAGTGGTGCACCGCTTGGAGCCCCCAGGAAGCTATGATGCATACTGAGAACGCTTTGGTTGCCAACGATGACAAGATCGACGCGGTTGTAGCTTCCAACGACGGTACCGCCGGCGGCGCAGTCCAGGCACTCATGGAGCGCGGTTTGGCTGGCATAGTGCCCACCTGCGGTCAAGACGTTGACCTTGCCGCTGCTCAGCGCATCGCCGAAGGTACCCAGGCAGTATCCATCTTCAAGGACGTTAGGGTCTTGGCCCGCACCGCCATTGAAGCCGCCATGGAGCTCGCAGAAGGCAAGAAGCCATCGCAAATCAACGGTAAGTATCGCAACGAGGAGCGAGGCATTGAGCAGGACGCCATCCTTCTCGATGTAGTGCCCATCACCAAGGACAATCTGTACGAAGTGATCATTCTTGGCGGGTTCCACGCCCTGGAGGATGTGTATCGCAACATTCCCAGATCCGAATGGCCTGACCAGAAGTAGTGTTGGCTATGTCTAAGGGTAAATTCTAAGGAAAGATGGGTGGACTTATGCCAGAACAAAAGAAGATTCTTCTGAGGATATCGAACGTAAGCAAATATTTCCCGGGCACCAAAGCCCTGGACAATGTGAGCTTAGATGTCTATGAGGGGGAAATTCACGCCATTTGCGGCGAAAATGGGGCTGGTAAGTCCACCCTCATGAAAATCTTGAGCGGCGTCTACCCCGAGGGGAGCTATGAGGGGGAGTTCTATCTACAGGGTACCAAATGCCAGTTTGGAGGGGTAAAGGACTCAGAAAAATTCGGCATACGCATCATCTATCAGGAGCTGACCTTGGTGCCCCAGATGACCGTGGCAGAGAACATATTGCTGGGAGCTGAGCCCAACAGATACGGGATCATTAACCAAAATCAACTCTACAGCGAAGCTGAACAGCTCTTGAAGGACTACGACCTCAATGTGCCCTGCAGTGTCAAAGTCAGTGCCTTGGGCATCGGCCAGCAGCAGATGGTGGAAATCGCTAAAGCCCTCTCGGGGAAGGCGCGGCTCTTGATTTTGGATGAGCCCACTTCTGCCCTGACTATTGATGAGACCGAAACGCTCCTCCGGATCATCAGGGAGCTCAAGGGAAGGGGCGTCACCTGCATCTATATATCCCACAAACTGGACGAGGTTTTTGAGATCGCAGATCGGATCACGGTACTGCGCGACGGCAAGCTAATCGGTACAGAGGAAACCTCTCAGCTGGATCACAACAAGGTGGTCTCCATGATGGTGGGACGGGAGCTGGAAAGCCAGTATCCTCCGCGCGCGAGGCAGGTGGGGGACGTGGTCCTCTCTGTGAAGAACTGGACAGTTGTCAAGGAGGGGCGGGCTTCCCGCCCGGTTGTACGGGATGTTTCCTTTGATCTGCGTAGGGGCGAAGTATTGGGTATCGCGGGCCTCATGGGCTCCGGCCGCACCGAATTGGTGCAGAGCATTTTCGGGGAGTACGGCAAGCGAGTTTCCGGAGAGCTGATCCTCAACGGTGCCCCCGTGACGATCAATTCTTCCCAAGATGCCATCAAACATGGGCTGGCTCTGCTGGCCGAAGACCGCAAGCAGCTGAGCCTAATCCTCAAGCATCCGATCTTAACCAACGTTACCCTGCCTTCCCTGCAGGAGCTGTTGCGCCGGGGCGTGATTGACCAGAACAGGGAACTGTCCGCGGCCTATGACTACCGGGATCGCCTGGCCATCAAGGCTCCCACGGTGCACACGGTGGTGAATGAACTGAGTGGAGGCAACCAGCAGAAGGTGGCCATTGCCAAGTGGCTCATGACCGACCCGCAGGTGCTGATCATGGATGAGCCCACCCGCGGCATCGATGTGGGCACCAAGTATGAAGTGTACAGGTTGATGAACGACTTAACCAGTCGGGGCGTTTCCATTATTATGGTTTCTTCTGAGCTCCCCGAGGTGCTGGGGATGAGTGACCGGATCTTGGTCATGCGCGAAGGTACTGTGGCAGGCATTGTGGACAATGACCATGTGAGCATGGAAGAGATCATGCTGCTGGCAACAGGAGCAGCTTAAAATCCAAATCATCTTGAAAAGAAGTGATGCATGTGAATTTGGGAGACGTTAAACTGGGCACAAAGGAGCGCTCGAGGGTGAAAGGCCTTCTGGCAGTAGATATGCGTTCCTACACCATCGTCTTGGCCTTGGTGGTCTTGTGGATCGTCCTCAGCTTGCTGAGCGACGGCGCCTTCTTTACCCCCCGCAATCTATCGAACCTTTTTAGGCAGGGTTCCGTAGTGGCCTTTATTGCCGTGGGTATGGTATTGGTCATCGCGGCAGGCCAAATCGACCTCTCAGCGGGATCCCTGGCCGGTCTGACGGGAGCCATAGCCGCCCTCATGCAGGTGCGCTGGCTGCCGGCCCTGGCCCAACGCACTGGATGGACTGCCCTGGCTTCCGGTTGGCCCGCGGCCATCCTGGCCATCTGTGCGGCAGTGGCCTGCGGAGTGGCACTGGGCGCGGTGCAGGGGGTGTGGGTGGCTTACGGAAAAGTCCCGGCGTTCATCGTTACCCTGGGCGGTTCCCTAGTTTTTCGGGGCTGGCTTTTGGGCCTTACCAGGGGAGTGAACATCGCACCCATGGATCCCAAGTTTCAGCTGCTGGGCCAAGCTTACCTTTCCACTGGGTTGGGAACAGCCTTGGGCGTGATCGCAGTGGCAGCTGTCATAGCCTACCGCATCTACTCGCGGATCAACAGGCAGCGCTATGGGCTTCCCGTTAGACCCGTGTGGCTGGAGGCGTTGGCTACGGTTGGAGTCTGCGCCATGATCATCTTCTTCGTGACACAGATGAACAGCTACCGCGGCATCCCTGTCCCGGTGATCCTCCTCTTGGCGCTGGCCGGCGTGTTTACCTTCATCGCCACCCGTACCCAGTTCGGTCGCCATGTTTATGCCATTGGGGGCAACATTGAAGCCGCTCGCCTGTCGGGAATCAATATCCGGCAAAGTATCTTCAAGATCTTCATGGTGGTGGGAGCCATGGCCGGCGTGAGCGGAGCCGTGCTCAGCGCAAGGCTGAACGTGGCCACCGCCAACGCGGGATCCCAGTTCGAGCTGAATGCCATTGCCGCCTGTGTCATTGGGGGCACCAGCTTGGCCGGGGGTGAAGGCAGCATCCCCATGGCCCTCATCGGTGCGCTGATCATGGCCAGTGTGGATAACGGCATGAGTTTGATGAACGTGGAATCATTCTGGCAGCAGATTATTAAGGGGCTGATCTTGGCCACCGCGGTACTCATCGATGTTAATTCCCGCAAAGGGCAGGATTAAGCAAATGCTTAGTTTCACAACCGTTTTAGCTTAGTTTTGGCAGGATTTTCTTGGCACAATGTCAAAACTTAAAGTGTTTAGGGAATTTTGAATGGTGGAGGAAGTCGTTTGGCGGGTAATCGATCAAGGCGCGCCAGGAAACGCCACGTTACCATCGAGGATATAGCGCGTCATCTCAATATCTCTAAGGCCACTGTGTCTCTGGCGCTGAACAACAGCTCCCTGGTCGCGGAGGAAACCCGGCGGCGGGTGATTGAAGCGGCAGAGCAGTTTGGCTATCGGCCCAACTACTTTGGGGCGCGCCTTTCTAGGGGCAAGTCCGATATGATCGGCCTGTACATCCTGGGGGGCACTGAGGAGCAGTGCAACTGGATGCTGCCCTCCAGCTGGATGTTTTACCATCCCATCCTCAAGGCGGTGAGTGAAGAGCTCTCCAAACACGGTTACCGCTTTAACTTGGAAGTTGTCAGTGTGGAACAGGTGATAAAACAGGGGGTTATCTCCTCGGTGATCCAGGAAGGCTCCTTGGATGGGATGCTCTTGGTGGTGCAGGATGATATTGATTACAGCTTCCTGGAGATAGTTGAAGAGCGGCAGTTTCCCTTTGTGGTGCTCAATGCCAAGGTCTCTGAGACCATCAGTTCAGTAAAGATTGACAATGCCCTGGGCGCCAGTAAGGCGGTGGGGCATCTGCTTGAGCGGGGCCACCGCACCATCGCACATCTGAGCGGGCCGGAAAAGGACAGCAACGCCATTGAGAGGCTGAAGGGTTTTCGGGACGCGGTTTTTAGGGCTGGGCTGGAATGGAGCCCTAACCTGCTTTATTACGGCGATTGGAAGCGGGAGTCAGGCTGGCGGGCAGCAGAAGCGTTCTTGCAGCTGGAAAACCGGCCCACAGCCATTTTTTGTGCGAACGATCATATGGCCATTGGGGCCATGCAGATGTTGGAGCAGGCGGGTCTGAAGGTGCCCCAGGACGTTTCATTGATAGGCTTTGACGATACAGAATTGTGTCAGGTGGTGGTGCCCAGGTTAACTACAGTGAGACAGCCGGTGGGCTTAATGGGTGAGCTGGGGGCGAAAGCGGTGCTGCAGCAAATTGACGCAGAGTCCTTCCAGGTAACCCATACAAACCTGGAGCCCGAGCTGATTGTTCGGGAATCCACGGCATATGTAAGTCATTGATCCATATTTCCTAAAACGAAGGAGGATGTAGGATGAACAAGTTTTTCCCTGAAGTCACCAAGGTAGCATTTGAAGGCAAGGGAAGCAGCAACCCCTTGGCTTTCCGCTACTACGATCCCCAGCGCAAAGTAGGGGACAAAACCATGGAGGAACACCTGCGCTTTTCCATGGCCTATTGGCACACCCTGTGCGGTGGGGGCGTGGACATGTTTGGCTCGGGAACAGCAGTAAGGCCTTGGGACAAACTGACCAACCCCATGGACATCGCCAAAGCCAAGGCGGAGGCGGCCTTTGAGTTCATGACCAAGATGCAGATCCCCTTCTTCTGCTTCCACGATGTGGACATTGCCCCTGAAGGAGAGACCCTGCAGGAGACCTTCAAGAACCTGGATGAGATTGCAGCCCTGCTCAAGGACCTGATGAAGTCCACCGGCATCAAGCTGCTCTGGGGTACAACCAATCTGTTTACCCATCCCCGCTTTATGCATGGGGCCGCAACTTCCCCCAACGCCAACGTGTTTGCCTACGCTGCAGCCAGGGTCAAGAAGACCATGGAAATCACCAAGGAACTGGGCGGCGAAAACTACGTGTTCTGGGGCGGCCGGGAAGGCTATGAGACTCTCCTGAACACTGACCTGAAGCTGGAGATGGATAACCTGGCAAGGTTCCTGCACATGGCCGTGGACTATGCCAAGGAGATCGGCTTTACCGGACAGTTCCTCATCGAGCCCAAGCCGAAAGAGCCCACCAAGCATCAGTATGACTTCGATGTCGGGACTGTGATCGGCTTTTTGAAGACCTACGGCCTGGATGAGTACTTCAAGATCAATATCGAGGCTAACCATGCCACCTTGGCTGGGCATACCTTCGAGCATGAACTGCGTACGGCCAGGATCAACGGCATGCTGGGCAGCGTAGACGCCAACCAGGGCGATGATCTGCTAGGCTGGGATACGGACCAGTTCCCAACCAACGTCTACACCACCGCACTGGCCATGTATGAGATCCTGCTCAACGGAGGCTTAGCCCCCGGCGGACTCAACTTCGACGCCAAGGTGCGCAGGGGTTCCTTCGAGCCCATCGATCTGTTCTACGGGCATATCGCCGGTATGGACGCCTTTGCCCACGGGCTGCTCATCGCCCACCGCCTGCTGGAGTCCAAGGAACTGGAGAACTTCATCGCCGAGCGCTACAGCAGCTACACCACGGGGATCGGCGCCAAGATCGTCAAGGGCGAAGTGGGCTTCAAGGAGCTCGCCGAATACGCCCTGGAGAATCAGGAGATCAAGCTCGCCTCTGGACGTCAAGAACTCCTGGAGACCATCCTCAACCGGTACATGTTTGCAGACTAATTGAGCGGTTAGCGAAATAGGCAGGAGTGAAAGGCGGGTTGTGAACATGAAGTACCTCATTGGGCTGGATGTGGGCACATCGGCGGTAAAGGCCCTTTTGGTCACCGGCGAAGGTGCCATCGTGGGAAGCTTCACAGTGGAATACCCCTTCTTCTCGCCGCAGCCTGGCTGGATCGAGCAGAATCCCGAAGATATGTGGCGTGCGTCCGCGGAGGCTGTGCGGGGGGTTTTGGATAAGTACTCTGTTTCCCCGGAAGATGTGGCTGGTTTGGGTCTGTCGGGCCAGATGCATAGCTCGGTGTTCCTCGATGAGAAGTACGAGGTGATCAGGCCAGCCATCCTCTGGAATGACGTGCGGACTACGGCCCAGTGCCGCTCCATTGAGGCAGCAGTGGGCATGGAAGTCCTCCAGGAGGAAGTGTGCAACCCTGTACTGGAAGGGTTTACCCTTCCCAAGGTAGTGTGGTTGAAGGAGAACGAACCGGAGAACTACGCCAAGCTGAGCTGGCTGGTCCTGCCCAAGGACTATGTACGCTTCCGGCTCACGGGCAACGTGGCCATGGAGGTGTCCGATGCCGCCGGGATGCTCATGATGAACGTGCGTCAGAGGGTCTGGTCCCGTCCCATCTTGGACAGCCTGGACATTTCACCGGACATCCTGCCGCCCATCGTGGGTTCATCGGAAGTTGCCGGTACCATCACCGCAGAAGCGGCGGAAGCCACGGGCTTAACGCCTGGGACCCCTGTTGTGGGCGGCGGAGCGGACAACGCCTGCGGGGCGGTTGGCTCCGGTGTAGTGGTTGCTGGACGGGGTATGGTGAGCTTGGGCACCAGCGGAGTGGTCTTGGCCCATCTGGCCAAACCCAAGGTAGTCACCGAGGGGACAGTGCACATGTTTAACAGCTGCGTGCCAGGGGAGTTCTACATGATGGGCGTCACACTCTCGGCAGGCCTCTCCCTGAGCTGGCTGCGCAGCCGTTTAGGTTTGGAGGACGTGTCTTACGATGTGATGACCAAAGCGGCAGAATCCGTTCCTCCGGGCAGCCGGGGCCTGGTGTTCCTGCCCTACCTGACCGGGGAGCGTACTCCCCACGGCGATGGCAACGCCAGAGGCAGCTTCGTGGGACTCAGTGCCACCCATGAACAGGGCGATCTGATTCGCGCCGTCATGGAGGGTGTGGCCTTTGGCTTCTGCGACTCCGTGGAGCTGCTGCGTTCAGCTGGCTGGAACGGTACGTCCCTGCGGGCACTGGGTGGAGGTGCGAGATCGCCCCTCTGGAAGAAGATCATCGCCAGCGCCACCGGTTTGACCCTGGACGAGATCAACATCGACGAAGGGCCTGCCCTGGGTGCGGCCATTCTCGCCGGGGTGGGTACGGGCATCTACGGCAGCGTGCGCGAAGCCTCCGATGCCATCATCAAGGTGGAGCGCTCCGTGGAGCCGGATGAGGAGTGGCGTAAGGTTTACACCGAGCTTTACCAGGTGTATAAAGACCTGTATCCAGCACTGAAGCCGTCCTTTGACCGCTTGGTGCGCTTCAACTAATTGAGTCAGAAGCACAAACGAAAGGGCTGGGTTTGCACCCGGCCCTTTTTTGATCTCATCGGCAGAGAATCTGTGTCAAGGATTAGGCGATAAGTAGTGTTATGCCCATATCCTCGATGTATTCTTGCCATTCTGGGGAAATGCGTGAATCGGTGATCATGACATCAAAGTCGGAGAGATCGGCGAAATGAGCGGGCCGGATCTTATCAAACTTCGTGGAGTCCATAACCAGGATCTTGGAACGGGCCGAGCCCAGGGCGGCGTGTTTGGTTTCAATTTCATATTGGTTTACACACGTGACGCCAAGTCTCTTGCACACCCCTGCCGCGGCGATAAAGGCCTTGGTGGCGCAGGTGCGGTTGATCAGCTGGATGCCCTCGGGGCTGGCAAACATCTGGGAGTTATGGTGATAGTACCCGCCAGCAAAGATGATCTGGACTAGGGGTTTTTTGTAGAGCTCAACCAAGGTGTTGGCTGTGTAGCACACTACGGTCACAGGCAGGTCGTCCGGCAGCATCTTGGCAATATACTCCGCTGTATAACAAATCGATGGTAGAATACTAACAAATACTCCCGCCGGATACAAGAGTTACAGCACGCGCGTTGGATACTTGAAAGGAGATTCATGCATGAATCGCAGTTGGATTCTAGGCAAAGTGGATCACACGCTACTTACGCAGACAGCAACTTGGGAAGAGGTTAAGGGGCTTTGCGAAGAGGCCATCCGCCACAAAACCGCTTCCGTTTGCATACCACCAAGTTTTGTGAAGAAGGCTGCCGAGGTCTTTGGCGATCAACTCGCCATCTGTACAGTGGTGGGTTTCCCCAATGGCTACAACACCACCGGGATCAAGGTTGCCGAGACTGTTCAAGCCATCAAAGACGGTGCGGATGAGATCGATATGGTGATCAACCTGGGAATGCTCAAGGATGGGCAGTATGATGACGTTCGGTCCGAGATTGCCGCCATCAAAGAGGCGTGCGGGGACAAGGTCCTCAAGGTGATTGTTGAGACCTGCCTGCTCACGGATGAGGAAAAGGTAAAAATGTGCCAGGTTGTCACTGAGGCTGGTGCGGACTTCATCAAGACCTCCACGGGCTTTTCTAAAGCCGGTGCCACATTGGAGGATGTGAAGTTGTTCAGCCAGCACGTTGGGGCAAATGTGCAGATTAAGGCAGCCGGAGGCATTGGCAGCTTCGAAGATGCTGAGCAGTTCATTGCGGCCGGCGCTTCCCGCTTGGGTTCCAGCGGATTGGTCCGCCTAGCGGAACAGGAAGAAAGCGGAGCTCCAGCCGGACAACTTCCTGAATACTAGAGCAGCCACAAGAGCCGTGCTTCGGCTGGCTGCAGCGAGGGTGATCTTTACCAACAATGCACTCATATTCTTTCTCCTAAGGATTATATC
>CAZQBJ010000057.1:0-11867 GCA_964591465.1 uncultured Brevundimonas sp. | reverse complement strand
AGGCCGGCTTGTGGAAGCGATAGACGAACTGGTCGGTGCGTCCGCGGATCGCCTCGTCGAACACGTTCAGGCTGAGGTCGTCGGCCGGGTTGCGCACGGCGTCGCTCTCGCCCTCGAAGACAAAGCCGGCGGCCTCGATCTCGCGGCGCAGATGCGCGCCCTCGATGCGGTGCAGGCTCTGCACCTGGCTGACCCCTGCCCCCTCGGCCGCCGCATGGTCGATGACCACGTACAGCCCGCCGGGCTTCAGCGCCTCGAACACCCGCCGGTTCATCTGCGCCACATCCACCCCGAAGGCCGGAATGTGGAAGTCGTGGTACTCCTGACTCATGAACACCACGTCCAGCGGCTGGTCGAAGCTCATGGCGTCGAGGTCGCCGTTGACCCGGCTGACATTGTCGTAGGCCTCGACCAGGGCGTCGGCGCGCGGGTTCTCGCGCTCGGCGGTCCGGTTCGGCACGAAGGCGTAGACATGGCCCTCGGGGCCCACGACGCGGGCGAACAGGCGGGTGAAATAGCCGGCCCCGGGGCGGATGTCGGCCACGCGCCATCCGGGCTCCAGGCCGATGAAGGCCAGCATCTCGGCCGGCGCCCGGTGCGCGTCGCGGGCGACCTCCTCGGCCGGCCGGGCCGCGTCGGCGATGGCGGCGGCGTACAGATCCGCATGGGGCGACTGGGCGGCCGCGGGCGCGGCCAGGGCGACAGCCGCGATGGCGGCGAACAGGAAACGGCGCATGGATCACCTCCCGCCGGCGCGGGCTATCCGGAACGCGCCGGTCGCCGTCGTTCTACCCCAGCGCCGCGGCCTGCGGTAGCGGCGTCCATTCCTCTTCGGCCGGCAAGGGGGCGAAGAAGCCGTCCAGCTGGGCCCCGGTGACGCCCGCCAGGTCGGCCGGCGACCATCGGGGCGCATTGTCCTTGTCGACGATCACCGCCCGCACGCCCTCCTGGAAATCGTGGGTGCGCACGATGCGGCCGCCCAACCGGTACTCCATGGCCATGTTGTCGGCGAAGCTCTTCATCTGCGCCCCGGTCCGCAGCTGACGCAGGGTGACCTTCAGCGACTGGGGCGACTTGGTCTTCAGGGTGTCCAGCTGGGCCAGGGCCCACTCCGAACCGTCAGCCTCGAGCGCGGCGAAGATGTCCTCGAGCGTGTCGAAGCCGAACAGCCGGTCGATGGCCCCGAGGTGCGCTTCGATCGGCGCCTCGCCCGGGTCCGACTCCAGTCCGTCGGCGACATCGACCGGGTGGGCCGGATCAGCGGCCAGCACGGCGCGGAAGGCCTCAAGCGCGTCGGTTGGCAGATAGTGGGTGTGAATGCCAAGGAAGACCGTGTCCGCCGCCTTCAGCCGCGCCCCGGTCAGGGCCAGCCAGGTCCCCACCTCGCCCGGCAGACGAGGCAGGAACCAGCCGCCGCCGACGTCGGGGAACAGGCCGATGCCGGTCTCGGGCATGGCGTAGGTGGTCCGCTCGGTGGCGATGCGCACGTCGGCCGGCTCCGAGATCCCGACGCCGCCGCCCATGACGATGCCGTCGACGAGGGCGGTGATCGGCTTCGGATAGACGAACAGCAGGTGGTTCAGTCGGTATTCGGCGTGAAAGAAGGCCTTCGCCTCGCTGGCGTCGCCCGCCCCGCTCTGGGCGATCATGCGGATGTCGCCGCCGGCGCAGAAGCCGCGCTCGCCGGCGTGATCGATCAGCACCGAGGCCACGGCGGAGTCGTCCAGCCACGCCAGCAGGGCCTCGGTCATGGCGGTGCACATGCCGTGGTTCAGGGCGTGCAGGGCCCGGGGCCGGTTCAGGGTGATGCGGCCGACGCCGCCTTCGACGCGGGTGAGAACTTCGGGTTCGCTGGTCATGGGCCGGTGCTTAGTCGCGCGCGGCGACAAGGTCCACGCCCCGGGCCGCCTCAGCGCAGCGGCTTTTCGACCGCATAGTTATGGATTGGCACGTCCACGACCATGAAGTCGCGCCGGCCGAGCACCGCGAACCCCTGCTTGAGAAAGAAGCGCCGAGCCGCCTCGCTGGCCTCGGCGTAAAGCCGCGGCGCGTTTATCGCCCGCGCCTGCTTCTCCAACTGGCTCACCAAGGCCGCGGCCGCCCCCGACCCCGCCGCCTCGGGCGCGCAGTAGAGGAAATGAATGTGACCGTCCGGCTCCACGTCGCCGAACGCCAGGGGCCGGTCGGCGGGGTCAACCGCGACCAGGGTGGCCCGCCCGTCTGCGGCCAGGGCCCGGAGGCGGTCCGCCGAGGGCGTCAGCGACGCCCAGGCCGCGACCTGTTCCGGTGAATAGTCGCGTGGCCCGATCGCCTCGACCGACCGACGGTAGAGGTCCGACAGCGCGTCGGCGTCCCCGGGCCGGAACGGCCGGATGATCACTGGCGCATCATCTCCCGGGCGGTGATCACCCGCATGATCTCGTTGGTCCCCTCGAGGATGCGGTGCACCCGCAGGTCGCGGACGATGCGCTCCAGCGGATAGTCCTTCAGATAGCCGTAGCCGCCGTGCAGCTGCAGGGCGTCGTCGGCGATCTGGAAGCAGGCGTCGGTGGCCAGCCGCTTGGCCATGGCGCACCATTTGGTCGCCTCCGGATGGCGGGTGTCCAGCGCCCAGGCGCCGCGCAGCACCATCAGCCGGGCGGCGTCCAGCTGGGTCGCCATGTCGGCCAGCTTGAACTGGGTGTTCTGGAACTCGGCCAGGGCCTTGCCGAACTGCTTGCGCGTGGCGACGTAGGCCTGGGCGGTCTCCAGCGCCAGGCGCGCCCCGCCCAGCGAACAGGCCGCGATGTTCAGCCGGCCCCCGTCCAGCCCCATCATGGCGTAGCGGAAGCCGTCGCCTTCCTTGCCCAGCAGGTTCTCCGCCGGGATGCGGCAGTCGTCGAACTGGACAATGGCGGTCGGCTGGGCGTTCCAGCCCATCTTGCGCTCCTGGGCCCCGAAGCTGAGGCCGGGCGTTCCGGCCTCGACGACGAAGGTGGAGATGCCCTTGGGCCCGTCCTGGCCGGTGCGGGCCATGACCACATAGATGTCGCTGGTTCCCGCGCCCGAAATGAACGCCTTGGCCCCGTTCAGCACATAGTGGTCGCCGTCGCGCACCGCCGTGGTGCGCAGGGCCGCCGCATCCGAGCCTGAGCCCGGTTCGGTCAGGCAGTAGCTGGCGATCTTCTCCATGGTCGCCAGCGACGGGACGAAGCGCGCGCGCAGCTCGTCCGAGCCGAACCGGTCGATCATCCAGGTCGCCATGTTGTGGATCGAGATGAAGGCGGCGACCGAAACGTCCCCGGCGGCCAGCTCCTCGAAGATCACCGCCGCGTCGGCCCGGCCCAGACCCGAGCCGCCGTGCTCGTCCTGCACATAGATGGCGGCGAAGCCCAGCTCGGCCGCCTTGCGCATCACGTCGACCGGGAAATGCTTGTCCTCGTCCCAGCGTGCCGAATGCGGCGCCAGTTCCGCTTCGGCGAAGGCGCGGGCCATGTCCTGAATGGCGCGCTGGTCGTCGGTGAGGCTGAAGTCCATGTCGTCGGTCCGTTCGGGGCGCGGCCTATGCGGCGCGGGCAGGTTGAGCTAAGCGCACGTCCGGCGCATCGTCGCCGGGTCGGGCGACGATCGTCGCAGGGAGTCTTTGCATGACGGACACGGCTTTTAGCGGCGGGGCGCCCGCTGCGTCGAGCGACGATCGCAATCTGGCCCTTGTCAGCTACGGTTTGTTGTTCGCCGCGCCGTTCGTCTTCGGCCTGACCGCCCTGATCGCGGTGGTCATCGCCTATGTCCGCCGGCCCGAGGCCGATCCGGTGACCGGCAGCCACTACCGGTATCAAATCCGCACCTTCTGGATCGCCTTCGCCCTGTCGATGGTGGCGGTGGTGGCGCTGATGGTCGGGGTCGGGTTCCTGATCGTCGACCTGGTCCGCATGCTGGTGATGAACGCCCCGTCCGACGCCTGGGAGGCGGTGGCGTGGGAGGTCGAGCCGGCCTTCCCGGCCGTGTTCTTCATCGGGCTGATCGTGTTTCTGGGCGCCTACGCCATTTCGAGCCTGTGGCTGATCGTGGCCGCGATCATCGGCATGGTCCGGCTGGGCGCCCATCGTCCCGCCGGCCGTCTGGAGTCCCGCTAGGTCCATGAGTTTTCTGTCGCCCGCCCCCTTCCCGGCCCTGCGGCCCCGCCGCCTGCGCCAAGCCCTCTGGATCCGCCGGCTGGTGGCCGAGACCACCCTCGGCCCGGCCGACTTCATCTGGCCGCTGATCCTTCACGACGGCGCCGAGGACCGGGTGGCGGTGCCGTCGATGCCGGGCGTCGACCGGCTGTCGCCCAGGGCCGCGGCCGAGGCCGCGCGCACGGCGGTCCGGCTGGGCATCCCGGCGGTGGCCCTGTTCCCCAATATCGATCCGGCGAAGAAGGACGCGACCGGCTCGGGGGCCAGCGATCCGGATGGCCTGGTGCCGCAGGCGATCAAGGCGATCAAGGACGCCGCCCCCGACCTCGGCGTGATGTGCGACGTGGCGCTGGACTGCTACACCGACCACGGCCACGACGGGCTGCTGCAGGACGGCCGGATCATCAACGATTCCACCCTGGAGCGGCTGAGCGAACAGGCCCTGGCGCAGGTCGAGGCGGGGGCTGACATCGTGGCCCCGTCGGACATGATGGACGGCCGCATCGGCGCGATCCGCTATGCGCTGGAGAGCGCCGGCTACGCCGACACCATGATCCTGTCCTACTCGGCCAAGTACGCCTCGGCCTTCTACGGCCCGTATCGCGACGCGGTGGGTTCGGCCAGGGCTCTGACGGGGGACAAGAAGACCTACCAGATGGACCCGGCCAACACCGACGAGGCCCTGCGCGAGACGGCCATCGACCTGGCCGAGGGGGCGGACGCGGTGATGGTCAAGCCCGGCCTGCCTTATCTCGATATCGTTCAACGGGTTAGCGAGACCTTCAAAGTCCCGACCTTCGCCTACCAGGTGTCGGGCGAGTACGCCATGCTGCAGGCCGCCGCGGCCAACGGCTGGCTTGAGGGCGACCGGGCGATGCTGGAGACCCTGATGGCCTTCAAGCGGGCCGGCTGCGCCGGGGTGGTCAGCTATTTCGCGCCGCGGGCCTGCGAGCTGCTGGGCGCCTGACGGCGGCGGGCCTCGAGGCGGGCGGCCAGCGACGAGGTGTCCCAGCGCGATCCCCCCATCGCCTGGACCTCCGAATAGAACTGGTCGACCAGGGCGGTCAGGGCCAGGTGCGCGCCGTTGGCCCGCGCCTCGTCCAGCACCAGGCCGAGGTCCTTGCGCATCCAGTCGACCGCGAAGCCGAACTCAAACCGGTTCTCGACCATCGCGTCCCAGCGATTGTCCATCTGCCACGACTGGGCCGCGCCCCTGGACACCGCTTCGTAGACGGCCTTTTCGTCCAGCCCGGCGGACTTGGCGAAATGCACCGCCTCGGCCAGGCCCTGGACGACGCCGGCGATGCAGATCTGGTTGACCATCTTGGTCAGCTGGCCCGAACCGGCCGGCCCCATCAGGCGGGTGGCGGCGGCGTATGCCGACAGAACCGGCTCGACCCGGGCGAAGGCCTCCGGATCGCCGCCGGCCATGACCGACAACGTCCCCTTCTCCGCCCCCGCCTGGCCGCCCGAAACCGGCGCGTCGAGGAAGCGGCAGCCCCAGCCGGCGGCCAGCTCGGCCATCTCGCGGGCCACGGCGGCCGAGGTGGTCGTGTGATCGACGAAGATGCAGCCCGGGGCGACCGCAGAAAGGGCCGCGGTGACCACCTCGCGCACGTCCGCATCGTTGCCGACGCACAGGGCGAAGACCTCGACCCCCTCGGCGGCCTCGGCCACGGTGGCGGCGAAGCGGCCGCCGGTCTGTTCGGCCCAGGCGCGCGCCTTGTCCGGCGAGCGGTTGTAGCCGGCGACCTCGTGCCCGGCCCGCACCAGATGGCCGGCCATCGGCGCGCCCATCACGCCCAATCCCGCAAACGCGACCTTCACGCCTCGTCCTCCGCTGTGCGGCCGTAGCGGCCCCTGAAATAGGTCAGCGCCGCGCCCGGGCGGCTTTCGAACGCCTCGACCGCGCCGACGATCACCAGGTGGTCGCCCAGCTGGATCCGCTCGTGGGTGCGGCAGTCGAAGCGGGCCAGGGCGTCGCGCAGCCGCGGCGGCCCCGAGCCATGGGTGTCGAACTCGCCCTCGGACAGGGTGCAGACCCCCCAGGCGAAACGGTCGGACAGGGCGCGGTCCTCGGCCGGCAGCACATGCACGGCGAACCGCTCCACCGCGGCGAACGGCGGCCAGCGTTCGGACCGCTCGTCCAGGCACCACAGGATCAGCCGCGGGTCCAGCGACACCGAGGTGAAGGAGTTGATCGTGATCCCCAGCGGCCCCTCGGGCGTGTGGGCGGTGACCACGCAGACTCCGGTGGCGAAGGCGCCGAGGGCGCGGCGGTAGGCGACGGCGTCCTCGGTCTTTGGCGTGGGGGTCACGGCGGCTCCGGTTTGCGATGCCTCCGACCTAGGCGGAGCGCCGCGGCGGCGCAAGCGGGCGCAACCGGGTCTTAACCTCGTCCGGGCATGGTCCCCGCTGAAGTCAGGGGTGCGCCGCCATGTCGATGAGCGATCGGCCGATCATCATCAAGAAGGTCAAGAAGGGCCACGGCCACGCCCACCACGGCGGCGCCTGGAAGGTCGCCTACGCCGACTTCGTGACCGCCATGATGGCCTTCTTCCTGCTGATGTGGCTGATCAACACGACCGATCCGGAACAGAAGCTGGGCATCGCCGAATATTTCGCCCCGGCCACGGTGTCGGCCTCGACCAGCGGGGCTGGCGGCATCCTGGGCGGCACCTCCCTCGGCTCGGACGGCGCCCTGGGCCAGGGCAGCAACGCCGTGATCGAGCAGCTCGCCCCCGAGGCGCCCGAATCCAGCGAAACGGTCGGCCAGAGCCAGAACCTGGCGGCCGCCACCGAACAGGAGCTGCGCGACGAGATCGCCGCGCGCGAGAACGCCGCCTTCCACAGCGCCGCCCAGTCGCTGCGGCAGGCCATGCGCGACATGCCCGAGCTGGCCGAACTGTCGCGCCACCTGATCATCGACCAGACCCCAGAGGGCCTGCGCATCCAGCTGGTCGACCAGGAGGGCCGCTCGATGTTCGAGAACGCCTCGGCCGAACCGAACGAGCGGGCCCGGGTGCTGCTGCGCGCCGTCAGCCGGGTGATCAACCAGCTGCCCAACCGGGTGACCATCACCGGCCACACCAGCGCCGTGCCCGGCCAGACCCGGGCCAGCGCGCCGTCGGACTGGCCGCTGTCGAGCGGACGGGCCGAATCCTCGCGCCGAATCCTGCAGGCCGCCGGGGTGGACGGCGACCGCATCTACCAGGTTTCGGGCAAGGCCGGATCGGACCCGCTGTACCCGGACGACCCGACCCTGGCCGGCAACCGGCGCATCTCGATCGTCCTGCTGCGCGAGGCGCCGGTGCTTCCGCAAGACACGAGTCTCTGAAACAACGCGGCGCCTGTTGCGAGAAGACGCTTGCGGGGCGCGCAGGGATAGGCCCAAATCCACTGGTTGATTTGGCTGGGACAAGAAGGCGTGACACAGCACTTACCGCAGCGACAGCTCAGGTTTTTCCTGACGTCGAGCGCGCCGTGTCCGTATCTCCCGGGCAAGGAAGAGCGAAAGGTCTTCGCCAATCTTCCCTTCTCTGACGGACCGACGGTCAACGACCAGCTGACCCACGCCGGTTTCCGCCGCTCCCAGAACATCGCCTACCGCCCGGCCTGCGAGGCCTGCGACGCCTGCGTCTCGGTGCGCCTGCCGGTCGCCGATTTCGTGTTCAGCCGCTCGCGCCGGCGGGTGATGTCGCGCAACGAGGACCTGATCCGCTGTCTGGTCGAGGCCGAGGCCACCGCCGAACAGTTCGACCTGTTGCGCCGCTATCTGCTGGCCCGCCACCCCGGCGGCGGCATGAGCGAGATGACCTGGCCGGACTATGTGGCCATGGTCGAGGACACGGCGGTGCGCACCCACCTGATCGAGTACCGCCTGCCCTCCCCCGACGGCGGCCCCGGCGACCTGGTCGGTTGTTCACTGGTCGACCTGCTCTCGGACGGTCTGTCGATGGTCTACAGCTTCTACGACCCGGAGCTGGCGAACCGCAGCCTCGGGGTGTTCGCCATCCTGGACCATGTGCGGCAGGCGACGATCGTCGGCCTGCCGTACGTCTATCTGGGCTACTGGGTCCGCGGCAGCGACAAGATGGACTACAAGGCCCGCTTCCGCCCGCTCGAGGTCCTGCGCCCGCTGGGCTGGGAGCGGCTGACCTAGGCTCTCCCCGCCTGCATGGCGAACGGAAGTCGTCCCGAAGGGGCTAAGGGGAAAGTCAGGTTGTCGGCACCGCGGTGGTGGCGGGCGTCACGTCCCGGCCGCCGCCGAACTTCACCAGGGCCTCGATGCGCTTGTCGATCGGCGGGTGGGTGGCGAACAGGCCCGAGAAGCCGGCTTCGGCGCTGTTCTCGAGGAACATGCCGCGCACCTCGTCGGGGGCCTGCAGCCGCGGGCCGCCGGAGATCTTGCGCAGGGCCGAGATCATCGCGTCGGGGTTCTTGGTCAGCTCCACCGCCCCGGCGTCGGCCACGAACTCGCGGGTGCGCGACAGCATCATGCGGATGACGAAGGCCAGGGCGAAGCCGATCGCGGCCGCCGCGAGACCGATCAGCATCAGCGGCCCGGCGTTCTTGTTGTTGCTCCGCCCGCCGCGGCTGAACAACAGGCCGCGGAAGACCATCTCGGCGATCACCGAGATGATGCCGACGAAGATCGAGGCGATGACCATCGTCCGCACGTCCTTGTTGATGACGTGGGTCAGCTCGTGGGCCAGCACCGCCTCCATCTCGTCGCGATTCAGGGCCTGCATCAGGCCGCGCGTGACGGTGACCGAATAGCGCCCCTCGTGCAGGCCGCTGGCGTAGGCGTTCATCGCCGGGTCCTCGATAATGCGCAGGGTCGGGGTGCGCATCCCGCGCGAGATCGCGAGGTTTTCCAGCAGGTTGTACAGCTCGGGATAATCCCGGCGCTCGACCTTCCTGGCCCCGGTCATGGCGTCGATCATCGCCTGGTTGCCGAAGTAGGCGATGGCGAACCAGATGGCGGCGATGATCAGGGCCAGCGGCACGGTGTAGCCGAGCGTCGAGGCCGCATAGGCCATGTCGTCGCCCAGCGTGCCGCCCGTGCCCGGCAGGAAGCCCGCGCCCATCAGGATCAGCTGGACCCCGTAGAGGATCAGGACCAGCAGCACCGGGAACATGGCCAGCAGCAGGATGGACCGGGTGTTGTTCGCCCAGATGTGGGTCTTCAGACCGACGGCGCCCAATGAACTATCCGAACCTCTAGAACTTCACTTGCGGCGGGGCGGCGTTCATGGCCGCCCGATCCGCCTCGCCCAGGTCGAAGAACGGCTTGTCCGACCCGAAGCCGAACATCCCGGCGAACAGGATGGTCGGAAACTGGCGGCGAACGGCGTTGAACTCGGCCACCGCGTTGTTGAAGAAGCGGCGGGCGGCGGCCAGCTTGTTCTCGATGTCCGACAGCTCGCGCTGCAGCTCGAGGAAGTTTGTGTTGGCCTTCAGGTCCGGATAGGCCTCGGCCACGGCGAACAGACGGCCGAGGGTGGCGGTCAGCATGTTTTCCGCCTGCACCCGTTCGTTGATCCCCTGGGCGCCCTGGGCCGCGGCGCGGGCCTGGGTGACGGCGTCCCGCGTCCCCCGCTCGTGGGTGGCGTAGCCCTTCACCGCCTCGACCAGATTGGGGATCAGGTCCTGGCGCTGACGCAGCTGGACATCGATGTCGGCGAACGACTGGTCGGCCGCCTGGTCCAAGGCGACGAGCCGGTTGTAGGCCCCCACCACCACGAACAGCAGCACGACGACGATGGCGCCGATGATGATCCAGGTCAGCATGATGTCCTCCGCAAGCCTTTGTCTCTTATCGCCCGTCCGGGGGCCGACCGCTAGTTAAACCGGCGCAATCCGCGCGGGCCGGCCCGGCCGGCCTGGGCCCGCTTGCCCAGCCAGTCGCGCCAGTCGGCCCACTGGCGACGGCGGCCGCCGCCGTCCTTCCACTCCGGCCCGGTCTCGGCCGCGAACACCGTCAGGTCGACCAGGCCGCCCTGCTTGTAGCTCTGCAGCTTCACGCCCTTGCCGCGGCCCATCTCGGGCAGTTCGTCGAGGCGGAAGACCAGGGCCTTCTGGTTCTCCCCGATGACCGCCACATGGTCGCCCTGGGCCGGCAGGCAGACGGCCATCTCGCCGTTCAGCACCTGCTTGCCGCCGCGCTTCTGGGCCAGGGTGTCGTCCTCGGGCGCGATGAAGCCGTAGCCGGCCTTGGAGGCCACGATCAGGCGGCCGCCCGGCTTGTGCGCCAGCAGGTTCACGATGGCGGCGTTCTCGTCCAGGTCGATCATCAGACGCAGCGGCTCGCCGTGCCCGCGGCCCGACGGCAGCTTGTCGGCCCCGATGGTGAACACCCGCCCGTCCGAGGCGGCGACCAGCAGCTTGTCGGTGGTCTCGGCCGGGACCAGGAAGGCGAGCCGGTCGCCCTCCTTGAACTTCAGCTCCGACGGGTCGTCGACCTTGCCCTTGGTGGCGCGGATCCAGCCGCGCTCGGACAGGATGACGGTGATCGGCTCGCGAACCACGAAGGCCTCGACCGGAGCGGCGCCGATGCTGGCCGGCGCTTCGGCGATGGTCGTGCGGCGCGGCGAGACCAGCGCCTTCTTGACCTCGGCCAGATCGCGGGCGATCCGCTTCCACTGCCTGGCTTCGGAACCGGCCATGGCCTGCAGGGCGGCCAGCTCCTCGCTGAGCGCCTTGTGCTCGTTGTCGATGGCCATCTCCTCGATCCGCGCCAGCTGGCGCAGGCGGGTGTCGAGGATGAAGTCGGCCTGAAGTTCCGTCAGGTTGAAGCGGGCGATCAGCTGCGCCTTGGGGTGCTCCTCCTCGCGGATGATGCGGATCACCTCGTCCAGGTGCAGGAAGACGGCCTTCAGCCCTTCCAGCAGGTGCAGGCGCTTGGACACCCGGTCCATCCGCCAGGCCCCGCGTCGGATCAGCACCTCGCGCCGGTGGTCGAGGAAGGCCGCCAGGCAGGCCTTGAGCCCCATCACCCCCGGGGTGCCGGTGGCGTCCAGCACGTTCATGTTGACCGGGAAGCGGATCTCCAGATCGGACAGCCGGAACAGGCTCTCCATCAGCATGTCCGGTTCGACGGTGCGCGAGCGCGGCTCGAGGATCAGGCGGATGTCCTCGGCCGACTCGTCCGACACGTCGCCCAGCAGCGGCGCCTTCTTCTGTTCGATCAGCTCGGCCAGCTGCTCGATCAGCCGCGCCTTCTGCACCTGATACGGAATCTCTGTGACCACGATGCGCCAGGTTCCGCGGCCCAGGTCCTCGACCTCCCAGCGGGCCCGCACCCGCACGCCGCCGCGGCCGGTCTCGTAGGTCTCCAGCAGGGCCGCGTGGCCCTCGACGGCCACCCCGCCTGTCGGGAAGTCCGGCCCCGGCACATGGGCCATCAGCTCCTCGGTCGTCGCCTCGGGCTTTTCGAGCAGCAGCAGGCAGGCGTCGATCAGCTCGTGGGCGTTGTGCGGCGGGATCGAGGTGGCCATGCCCACCGCGATGCCCGAGCTTCCGTTGGCCAGCAGATTGGGGAAGCCCGCCGGCAGGACCACCGGCTCCTCGTCCTGGTCGTCGTAGGTCGGCCGGAAATCGACCGCGTCCTGGTCGATGCCCTCCAGCAGCAGCATGGCCGCGGGCGTCAGGCGGCACTCGGTGTAGCGCATGGCCGCGGCATTATCGCCGTCGACATTGCCGAAATTGCCC
>CAZQBJ010000056.1:0-11894 GCA_964591465.1 uncultured Brevundimonas sp. | reverse complement strand
GGCAGGCCGTAATCCACTCGCGGCCAGATCAGCGGCGCGGCGGCCGCCGCCAGGATCAGCAGCGGAAACAGCGCCGCCCAGGCGGCGGTCGCCGGCGCCTCGGGCACGATCATGCGCGGCTGCCCGGCGCGGAACCAGCGATCGGTGAAGCGGCTGAGCAGCAGATAGACCGGCACGACCACGGCCGCCGCCGCCAGGTAGCGCCACCAGGGCTCGGGCGTGGCGAACAGGGTCGAGGTGGTCAGCAGCAGCAACAGGGCCGACAGGGTGGTCACCGCCAGCAGCAGGTTCGGATCCGACAGCTTCATGACGTCACCCGGACGTAGGATCCGGGGGCGGGCTCGATCGGGGGCAGCGGCCCGGCCCTCGGATCGCGCGCCGGGACCTGATCGCCGGCCCGGGCCGCCAGCCAGTCCGCCCAGTGCGGCCACCACGAGCCGGGATGCTCGGTCGCGCCGGCCTGCCATTCCTCGAGCGTAGGGGGCAGGGCGTGGTTGGTCCAGTGGGCGTACTTGCGGGCGTCTGGCGGATTGACCACCCCGGCGATGTGGCCGGAGCCGGCCAGGGTGAAGGTCACCGGCCCGCCGAACAGCCGCGCCGAGCGATAGACCGAGGCCATCGGCGCGATGTGATCCTCGCGACTGGACTGGATGTAGACGGGGGTCTTGACGGTCGACAGGTCGACGGTGACGCCGCCGATCTCGAATTCCCCTTTGGCCAGCGCGTTCTGTCCGTACATCTTGCGCAGGTAGTCCATGTGCAGCCGCTTGGGCATCCGCGTCTGGTCAGCGTTCCAGAACAGCAGGTCAAACGCCGGCGGATCCTTGCCCATCAGGTAGTTCGAGACGAAGAACGACCAGACCAGATCGTTGGCCCGCAGGGCGTTGAAGGTGTCGGCCATGGCCGCGCCCGGCAGCACCCCGCCGGCGGCGTCCATCTGCTGCTCGATCTCGTTCAGCCAGTGCTCGTCGGTGAACAGCAGCAGGTCGCCGGCCAGTTCGAAGTCGTGCTGGGCGGCGAAGAAGGTGGCCGCATTGATCCGCTGATCGCCCCGGGCCGCCATGTGGGCCATGGCCGCGCCCAGCAGGGTGCCGCCGATGCAGTAGCCGACCGCGTTCAGTCGGTCGGTCCCGCATTGCTCCATGACCTTGTCGGTCGCCCGGTAGACGCCCTTTTCCAGATAATCGTCGAAGCCGAAGCCGGCCTTGTCGCGATCCGGATTGACCCACGAGCAGACGAACACGGTGAAGCCGCGGGCCGATAGCCAGCGGATCATCGAGTTCTCCGGCTGCAGGTCGAGGATGTAGAACTTGTTGATCCACGGCGGGATGATCAGCAGCGGGATGGCGTGCTGGGTCGGCGTGGCTGGATCGTACTGGATCAGCTCGAACAGCTCGTCGCGCCAGACCACCTGGCCCGGGGCGGTGGCGACGTTCTCGCCGACGCGGAACCGGCCGTAGTCGGCCTGGCTGATGCGCAGCCGGCCGCCGCCGCGTTCCAGATCGGCGGCGAAATTCTGCATGCCGCGGACCAGGCTCTCGCCATTGGTTTCGGCCAGGGCCTTCAGCGCCGCCGGGTTCGAGGCGAGGAAGTTCGACGGCGAGAAGGCGTCGGTCAGCAGCTTGGTGAAGAACTCGGCCCGCCGGCGGGTGCGCGGATCGACGTCCTCGGCGCTGGCGATGAGGCGGTTCATCCAGTCGGCCGTCAGCAGGTATGACGACTTCATCACCTCGAACAGCGGGTTCTCGCTCCAGGCCGGGTCGCGGAACCGCTTGTCCTTGGACGGCGCGGCCTCGGCCGGCGGCTCGCCGGCGGCCCGGCGGGCGGTCGCGGCCCACAGGTCCATGTAGCCGCTGAACAGCTCGGCCTGGGCCTGGAACAGCCGGTCGGGACGGGCGGCCAGCGACGACATCACCGAGGTCATGGCCGGGGCCACGTTGAACGGGTCCGGCGACAGGGCGGCCGGCCGGTCCGCCTGGGCCAGGGCGGCCTCGGCGATCGCCGCCTGGGCGGTCATGGCCGCCTTGGCCAGGTTCAGCGACAGGGTTTCGAGCGCCTGGCGCTGTTCCGCCAGGGCGTCGGCCGGCGGCGGATCGCGGGGCGGCTCGGGCGCGGGCGCCTCCGGGGGCGGCGGCGCGGCGGCCTTCTTTCGCGGGCGTGCGGCCGGCTTGGCCGAGGCGCGAGCCTTGGGCGTCGCGGCGCGGCCGGGGGCTTTGCTCATGCGATTCCTCCACCATCCGCGACGCCGGCGGCGCGCGCACCCTTCCTCGCCGGTCGATCATGGCATATGACCGGCCCCGAGATGAACGCAACCGGCGTCAATTTTGGCAAGGCTGCATCGGGGGCGGCGGCTGTGGCGCTGCTGGCCCTGGGCGGCTGCGTGTCGCTGAGCCCCCAGACCGATCCGGCGTCGCCGGCGGCGGCCCGGGTCGACGCCCTGGTCGAGGCCAATCGCGGCTATCCGGACTGGGCCGATTTCCCCGGCGCGCCGCGCCCGACGCCCGAGCCGGCGCAGATCGGCCGCCAGGTGGCGCAGCTGAATGCGTCCGGCGGCTCGGTGACCGCCGAGGCCGCCGCCATGGACTGGACGCTCAGCGATCCCGAGGTCATGGGCGCGGCCCTGCGCGCGCGCCTGAACGCCGAATACGCCGCGCCCGCCGCGCTGGACGCCGCCGCCCGCATCGAGGCCATCGCCGAGGAAATGCGCCGACGCGTGCAGCCGCCGCCCCAGCTGACCCGGCCGGCCCCGCGCCGCTGATCCCCATCCTCGCCCGGACGTCCGAATCCGGGGACATTCGTACTCAGGAGAGCTTGCCCATGGCCGACAAGGGCCTCGATTTCGATCTCGCGCTGGAAGCGGTCAAGGTGACCGAGGACGCCGCCATCGCCGCCTCGCGGCTGGCCGGTCGCGGCGACGAGAAGGCGGCCGACCAGGTGGCGGTCGACGCCATGCGCACGGCGCTGAACCGCATCGACATGGACGGGCTGATCGTCATCGGCGAGGGCGAGCGCGACGAGGCGCCGATGCTCTACATTGGCGAGAAGGTCGGCACCGGCAACGGTCCGCGGATCGACATCGCCCTGGACCCGCTGGAAGGCACGACCCTGACCGCCAAGGCGATGGCCAACGCCCTGGCCGTGGTGGCCATGTCGCCCGGCGGCGGCCTGCTGCACGCGCCGGACACCTACATGGACAAGATCGCCATCGGGCCGGGCTATCCCGAAGGCGTCATCGACCTGGACGCCGACGCCGGCGACAATGTGATGGCCCTGGCCAAGGCCAAGGGCGTGGGCGTCGAATCGATCACCGCCTGCGTCCTGGACCGGCCGCGGCACGCCCAGATCATCAGCTCGCTGCGCAAGGCCGGCGCCCGGGTGCTGCTGATCAGCGACGGCGACGTCGCCGGGGTGATCCACACCGCCGAGCCGGAGACCGGCGTCGACATCTACATCGGCCAGGGCGGCGCGCCCGAGGGGGTGCTGGCCTGCGCCGCGCTGAAATGCGTCGGCGGCCAGTTCCAGGGCCGTCTGGTGTTCCGCAACGACGACGAGCGCGAACGCGCCAGCCGGATCGGGGTGACCGATTTCGACCGCAAATATTCGCTGCATGAACTGGTCAGCAAGGACGCGGTGTTCGCCGCCACCGGCGTGACCAAGGGCGCCATGCTGGATGGGGTGCGGTTCGCCAACGGGTTCGTCTCGACCCACACCCTGGTGATGGATTCGGCCACGCGCACGGTGCGTCGGGTGCGCATGACCCGGCCGGTCTGATGGCCGACGGCGCCGGACCGCCGCCGGATTTCCTGGGAGTATCGCGCTCCCTGTCCGGTCGTGTCTGGCGCCAGCGTCCGGCCGAGGCCGCCGTGGCCCGCGAGCACGCCCAGCGGCTGGGTCTCAGCGAGCCGCTGGCTCGGGCCCTGGCGGCGCGGTCCATCGCGCCCGACGGCGGCGAGGCGTTCCTCAACCCGACCCTGCGCGCCCTGTTTCCCGATCCGTCCAGCTTCGCCGACATGGACCGGGCGGCGGCCGCCATTCTTGACGCCTTCGAGGCGAACGCCAGCGTCCACATCTTCGCCGACTACGACGTCGACGGCGCCTCCAGCGCCGCGCTGCTGGTGCGCTGGCACCGGGCGATGGGCCGCGACCTGCCGATCTATGTGCCGGACCGCCTGACCGAGGGCTATGGCCCCAGCGCCAGGGCCTTCGACACCCTCAAGGCGCGCGGGGCCGACCTGGTGATCACCGTCGACTGCGGCGCGGCGGCCAACGAGGCGGTGGCCCACGCGGCCAGCATCGGCCTGAAGGTCGTGGTGGTCGACCACCATCTGATGCGCGAGCAGCCGCCGGCCTGCGAGGCGGTGGTCAATCCAAACCGGCCCGACTGCGGCTCGGGGCAGGGCAATCTGGCGGCCGCGGGGGTGACCTTCGTGCTGCTGGCGGCGCTGAACCGCGAGGCGCGCCGGCGCGGCCTGTTCGACGACCGGCCCGAGCCGGACCTGCGTCAGTGGCTGGACCTCGCGGCCCTCGGGGCGATCTGCGACGTCACCGCCCTGACCGGATTCAACCGGGCGCTGGCCTCGCTCGGCCTGAGGGTCATGTCCGGCTGGGGCAATCCGGGGCTGCGGGCCCTGCTGGCGGCGGCCAAGGCGGCGCCAGGGCCTGCGCAGAGCCATCATGCGGGCTTCATCCTCGGGCCGCGAATCAATGCCGGCGGCAGGATCGGCCGGTCGGATCTGGGCGCGCGTCTGCTGGCCACCGACGACGAAGCGGAGGCGGTCCGGCTGGCGGCCGAGCTGGACGCCCTGAACCTGGCCCGCCGCGACGTCGAGCGCGAGGTGACCGAGGCGGCGATTCGCCAGGTCGAGCGGGGGTCGAACTTCGATCCGCAAGCGCCCCTGGTGGTGGTCGCCGGCGAGCACTGGCACCCGGGGGTGGTCGGGGTGGTCGCCGGGCGCCTGCGTGAGCGGTGGCGCAAGCCGGTGGTGGTCATCGGCCTCGATCCGGTCAACGGGGTGGGCAAGGGCTCGGGTCGCTCCCAGCCGGGCATGAACCTCGGCCGCGCCGTGCAGGCGGCGTGGGAGCAGGGGCTGCTGCTGGCCGGGGGCGGGCACGCCATGGCCGCGGGCCTGACCGTGCGCGCCGACGCGGTGCCGGAGCTGCGGGCCTTCCTCGAAGCGGCGCTGGCCGGCGAGCAGGCCGAGGCCCAGGCCCGCGACTGCGTCGAGGTCGACGCCCTGGTCGAGCCGCGGGCCGCGGACCGCGCCCTGTTCGACCAGTTCGAGCGTCTGGCGCCGTTCGGGCCGGGCAATCCGGAGCCGGTGTTCGCCCTGGCCGGGGTGACGGCGCGCGAGCCGGTGGCGATGAACGGCGGCCATGTCCGCTGCCGGCTGGTCGCGCCGGACGGCTCGCAGATACGGGCCATCGCCTGGCGCTGCGCGGACCTGCCGACTGGCCGTGCGCTTCTGTCGGGCGACGGCGGGCTGCACGTCGCCGGACGGCTCAAGGCGGACGACTGGAACGGCCGCAAGGGCGTGCAATTGGAGGTCGAGGATGTCGCCGATCCGCGGGCCTGCCTCTAGGCGCAATCTTGTATGGTCGAGGCAGTTGCATACATGATCGAGGGCGGCTATATGGCCGGTCCCCGCGCAGCGGTCCCTTCGTCTATCGGTTAGGACGCCAGGTTTTCAACCTGGAAAGAGGGGTTCGATTCCCCTAGGGACTGCCACGCGGGGCCGTCGCCCGACCCGGCCGATCTGCGCCGTCGAGGCCAAACGATTCCCCTTCATCGAATAGCGACCCGGCGCCCCCCAGGCGGCGAATCCGCGCCCGAATTTCGCGTTTGGCGCGAAATCGGAATTTCTACCTCTGCGCGCTTCACAAAACCGTGTTAACCTTGGCTGGTCCGCGTTTTGGCTTGGCGGACGCGAGGGGCATATGTCGGGGCTTGATTACGAGGGGTCGGACACGGTTACCGCCGTGCGCATCTCCGGCCATGTGAAGTGGTTTGATCCGGGCAAGGGGTACGGGTTCATCGTTCCCGACGATCCCAGCCAGACGGATCTGAAGGATGTGCTGCTGCACATCACCAGCCTGCGCGACAGCGGACGCGAAACCGCGTCCGAGGGCGCGGCGATCACCTGCGAGGTGGTGCGGCGGCCCAAGGGCTGGCAGGTCGCCCAGGTGGTCGAGATCGACGAAAGCGTCGCCGCCCCGGCTGTGCGGCGTTCGGGCTACGACGGCCTGCGCGCCGAGCGCGGCGATCTGGGTTTCATGGCCAGCCGTCCGGCGCCCCGCCCGACGCCCGTCCCGGAGGGGCCGCTGGAGTGCGCCAAGGTCAAATGGTTCAACCGCACCAAGGGCTACGGTTTCGTGGTGCGCGAAAGCGATCCGGGCGATATCTTCGTGCACATCGAGACGCTTCGCCGCTGCGGGCTGGAAGACCTCCAGCCGGGCGACGACGTCAAGGTGCGGTTCGCCGAGGGGCCCAAGGGCCTGGTGGTCGCTGAAATCCAGCCGGGCGGCTGAGGCGCCCGAAAGGGGACGCCATGCTGCGCCACATGCTGTCGATCGTGTTCGCCGTCGCCCTGGCGGGCTGCGCGCCTCAGGGACCGACCGACGCCGAAGGAAATCCGCTCGAGCGCCTGACCGTGGTCACCGCCTCGGGCGAGCACGCCTTCTGGGTCGAGATCGCCGACGACGACGCCGAACGGCAGCGCGGGCTGATGTTCCGTCCGCCGCTGGAAGACGATCGGGGGATGCTGTTCCAGTTTCCCGATTCGTCCGAACGCGGGTTCTGGATGCGCAACACGCCCAGCTCGCTGGACATCATCTACATCGGGGCGGACGGCCGCATCGTCTCCATCGCCCGGCACACGACGCCCTATTCGGAGGCGACCATTCCGTCGCGGGGGCCGGCCAAGGGGGTGCTGGAGCTGCGGGCCGGGCGCAGCGAGGAGATCGGGGCGCAGCCCGGCGACCTGGTGCGCCATCCGTTCTTCGGCGCGGACTGATCCGCCTGCGACGACGCACGCCCGTTGTCGCCGGCCCCGCCGCGTGGCAAGAGGCCGCCACTGGAACGGGGTGTAGCGCAGCCTGGTAGCGCATCTGCTTTGGGAGCAGAGGGTCGCAGGTTCGAATCCTGCCGCCCCGACCATCGAAACGTGTGGAGAAGGACCGCCATGCTCGCCCGCATCTTCCGCCCCTCGAAGACCGCCATGCAGTCGGGCAAGGCCAAGACCCGCGACTGGATCCTCGAGTTCGAACCCTCCAGCGCGCGCCAGATCGACCCGCTGATGGGCTGGACCAGTTCGCGGGACATGAACGGCCAGATCCGCCTGTCCTTCGACACCCGCGACGAGGCGATCGCCTACGCCGAGCGCCACGGCATCCCGTTCCGGCTCCACGAGGCCCGCGAGGCCCCGATGATCATCAAGGCCTACGCCGACAATTTCGCGCCCAACCGCAAGGTGCCGTGGACGCACTAGACGGCGGTCATGCGCCCGGGCGCCCGTAGCTCAACCGGATAGAGCATCCGCCTTCTAAGCGGACGGTTGCAGGTTCGAGTCCTGCCGGGCGCGCCATTGCTGGTTCTAGATGTTGGTCTGCTCGGGCGGCACGTCCGCGGGCAGGCCGGCGGCGTCCTGGCCGTCGATGCAGAAGCCGTCGGGCACGCCGAGGCCGTAGCAGGTCATCGAGATCGACCCCAGGGCGTAGCCGCGCACCAGGGCGGTGGCCGGCTGGCCGGCGGCCGCGGCGAGGCCGGCGATGTACAGCAGCGGAATGAAGTGGTCCGGGGTCGGCACGGCCAGGGCGTAGTCGGGATGCTCCATCAGGCCGAGCACCTCGCCGGGCGTGGTGGTCATCACCGCGGCCGTCGCCTCGTCGAACCGTTCGGTCCAGTCGAAGGCGGCGTCGGGCCGGTCCCACTGAACCCGCCGCAGATTGTGCACCACATTGCCGCTGCCCAGGATCAGCACCCCCTGGTCGCGCAGCGGGGCCAGACGGGCGGCCAGGTCGAGATGGTAGTCCATCGGCTTGAGCGCATTGATCGACAGCTGCACCACCGGCACGTCGGCCTCGGGGTACAGGTGGGCCAGCACCGACCAGGCGCCGTGGTCCAGCCCCCACTGGTCGAGGTCGGCGCCGACCCACTGGGGCTGGACCGTCTCGATCACCGCCCGGGCCAGGTCGGGATCGCCAGGGGCCGGATACTGGAAGTCGAACAGGGCCTGCGGGAAGCCGTAGAAGTCGTGGATCGTGCGCGGCCGCGCCATGGCGGTCACGGCGGTGGCCCCGAAATACCAGTGGGCGGAGATCACCAGCACCGCGCGCGGCCGCGGCAGGCGACGGCCGATCTCGCGCCAGGCGTCGGTGAAGCCGTTGCGCTCCAGGGTGTTCATCGGACTGCCGTGGCCGATGAACAGGGCGGGGGTGCGGGTCATGGCGGCCTCCGGCGCGAGGGTGAGGCGCCATCATAACCCGGCGGGCCCATGATCGGCGGCTATTCTCCGCCGGCGGCCCGGAACACGGCCAGCGCCTGCTCCAGATCGGCGATCAGGTCGTCGGGGTCTTCCAGGCCGATGTGCAGGCGGATCAGCGGTCCGGGTAAGTCGGCCGGGACCGGGCGGCGGCCCAGCTGGGGCGTCTCGAAGGTGGCGAGGCTCTCGTAGCCGCCCCACGAGAATCCGAGGCCGAACAGCTGCAGCGAATCCAGCAGGGCGCGGGCGGCCCGCGCGTGGCCGCCGTTCAGCACCACGCCCATCAGGCCGCACCCGCCCGCATAGTCCCGGGCCCACATCTCATGGTCGGGCGCGCCGGGCAGGGGCGGGTAGAGCACCTGCGCCGTCTCGGGCCGGTCGGCGAGCCAGCGGGCGACCTTCAGGGCCGAGGCGCCGTGCTCGGCCAGTCGCAGCGGGAGGGTGCGCAGGCCGCGCAGGGCCAGGTAGGCGTCGTCCGGCGCCACATGCCAGCCCATCAGCGCGATGGCGGCGCCCAGGCGCGCGTCGAGCTCGGGGTCCGCCGCGGCGATCGCGCCCATCAGCAGGTCCGAATGGCCGGCGGCATACTTGGTCAGGGCCTGGACGCTGACGTCGACGCCATGGGCCAGCGGCCGGAACAGCAGGCCCGCGCCCCAGGTGTTGTCCATCACGGTGAGGACGCCGCGGGCCCGGGCGCCGGCGGCGACGGCGGCCACGTCGATCATCTCGAAGGTCAGGGAGGCCGGCGATTCGATCAGCAACAGCCGGGTGGCCGGGCCGATGAGATCCAGCAGGTCGGCGGGCTCGATCCTGGGCGGATGATAGCGCACCGAGACGCCCCGCTCGGCGAGGAACGTGTCGAGGAATTCCCGCGTCGGCCCATAGGCGGCGCCGGTGGCCAGGATCTCGTCCCCCGGTCGGGTCAGGGCCAGCAGCGGGATGGTCACGGCCGACAGCCCCGACGGCGTGATCCAGGCATTGGCCGCGCCCTCCAGCTCGGCGACGGCGGCCCGCAGCTCGTGCTGCACCGTCAGCCCTTCCAGGCCGTAGACCGGGCCCAGGGCCGGATCGGTCATCGCCGCCGTGCGCGGATTGAGCAGGGTGGAGGCGCGTTCCACCGGCGGATTGACCGGCCGGCGGCCCTCGTGCGGGCGCCGGGTGGCGGAGCGGATCAGGCGGGTGCGCTCGGAGGGAGGTCGGGTCATGGGGCCGCCGTGACTTGACGCCGCCCGTCCGGGGCTGGCTTTTGACCGGCAGTGTAGGACCCGCCGGGGGGCGGCGGGAAGCAGGCGGGAGAGTGCGGCGATGATCGGACGGTTGGCGCGTATGGGCCTGACCGCCGCCCTGGCTTTGCTGGTCGTCGGGTGCGACCGGGACTCCGAGGCGCCCCCGCCGCCGGTCGACGAGGCCCCGCTGGACCCCGCGGCCAGCCGCCCCACCGGCGAGGCCGGGCCGACCCTGCAGGCGGTCAAGGCGCGCGGTCGGCTGAACTGCGGCGTGCATCAGGGTCTGGTCGGCTTCGCCTACACGGACAACCGGGGTCGCTGGCGCGGATTCGACGTGGACTTCTGCCGGGCCACGGCGGCGGCCGTGCTGGGCGATCCGGACGCGGTCCGCTACGTGCCGCTCAGCGCCGCGGAACGGTTCGAGGCCCTGCGCGACGGTCGCATCGACGTGCTGTGGCGCAACACCTCCTGGACCATGGGCCGCGACGCCGGCGAAGGGCTCGAGTTCGCCGGGGTCAATTATTACGACGGGCAGGGTTTTCTCGTCCGACGGTCGCTGAACCTGACCAGCGCCACGGAGTTGATCGGCGCCCGGGTGTGCGTGCAGGCCGGCTCGACCACCGAGCTGAACCTGGCCGACTTCTTCCGCGCGCGGGACCTGCGCTACGAGCCGGTGGTGCTGCCGTCCGAGGACGAGGCGCGCGAGACCTATGCGCGCGAAGGCTGCGACGCCTTCACCGCCGACGTCTCGGCCCTGGCCGCGGCGCGCACCACCCTGTCCAATCCTCAAGCCCACATGATCCTGCCGGAGGTGATCTCCAAGGAGCCGCTGGGCCCGGTGGTCCGGCGCGGCGACGACCAGTGGGCCGATGTGGTCCGCTGGACCCTGAACGCGGTGATCCTGGCCGAGGAGCTGGGCGTCACTTCGGCCAACGCCCGGATCCTGGCCGAATCCGCCACCGATCCGGCGGTGCGGCGTCTGCTGGGCGCCGAGGGTGATTTCGGCGCCATGCTCGCGCTCGACGACGACTGGGCGTTGCGCGCGATCGCCGCGACGGGCAACTACGGCGAGATTTTCGAACGCAATCTCGGCTCGCGCTCGCCGCTCGACCTGGCGCGCGGGCTGAACGCACAATGGAACGCGCGACCCGCGGGGCAAATGTACGCCCTGCCGGTGCGATAGCGCGGCTACGGGGGATTCATGACCACCACGACCAAACGGCGCCAGGTGGCGCTGCACACCTGGATGCTGCTGGGCTTCCTCGTCGGACTGGGCGCGGGGCTGGCGGTCAACCTGACCGTCGGGTCGGACACCGGCTGGGTGATCTGGATCACCGAGAACGTCACCGGGCCTGCAGGGCAGATCTTCCTGCGCCTGCTGTTCATGCTGGTGCTGCCGCTGCTGTTCTCGGCCCTGGCCGTCGGCATCGCCGAGATGGGCGACCTGAAGGTGCTGGGCCGCGCCGGCTGGAAGACCCTGCTGTTCACCGTGCTGATCTCGACCGTCGCGGTGGTCATCGGCCTGGTGCTGGTCAACCTGTTCCGGCCCGGCGACGGGGTAGACCCGGAGCTGGCCCGCCAGCTGCTGGCCGAAGGTTCGGCCGGGGCGTCGAGCATCGTGGGCAACGCCCCGGCCTCGATCGAGGCAGGCGACTTCTTCCTGCAGATGATCCCCAGCAATGTGTTCGCCGCCGCCGCCGACAACCAGATCCTGCCGGTGATGGTGTTCGCCATCTTTTTCGGCGTCGGCCTGGTGATGGCCCGCAGCCCCGCGACCGATCAGCTTCAGCACGCCCTGGAGGGTGTGTTCGAGGTGATGATGAAGCTGATCAACCTGGTCATCAAACTGGCCCCGATCGCGGTCGCCTGCCTGATGTTCAACCTCGCCGCCCTGTTCGGCTGGGACCTGCTGCTGCGGCTGGGGGCCTACGCCGGGGTGGCTCTGCTTGCCATGGCGGTGCACATGTTCGTGGTCTATCCGCTGGCGGTCGGCACCCTGGGCGGCATGTCGCCGCTGAAGTTCTTCAAGGGGGTCCGCGAGCCGATCGTGGTCGCCTTCTCGACCGCCTCGTCCAACGCCACCTTGCCGATCGCCCTGAAGGCGGCCGAGCAGGAGCTCAGCCTGCCGCGGCGCATCGCCCGCTTCGTGCTCACCGTCGGCGCCACCGCCAACCAGAACGGCACGGCCTTG
>CAZQBJ010000055.1:8806-11938 GCA_964591465.1 uncultured Brevundimonas sp. | reverse complement strand
CGGCGAGAAACGGCCTTTTCAGCGGCGGGGGCGGCGGACTAGCTTTCGGGACGCGGACGGGGGACCGGTGTGATGTGGGTGTTGCTGGGCATAGGGGTGCTGGTCGCCGGCTTCGTCGCGCGGCTCAATCCGCTGGCGGTGATCCTGGCCGCGGCGGTGGTCACCGGGGTCGCCGCCGCCATCGCGCCGGGCGCCGGGGCGGCCGAGCTCGCCCGCGCCGGGGTCGACACGATCGCCGCCTTCGGCCGGGCGTTCAACGACTACCGGTACATCAGCGTCATCTGGCTGGTGCTGCCCCTGATCGGCCTGCTGGAGCGCCACGGCCTGCAGGAACAGGCCCGCACCCTGGTCGCGCGGGTGCGCGGGGCGACCACCGGGCGCATCCTGCTGGCCTATTTCGTGCTGCGCCAGATCAGCGCCGCGGCCGGGCTGACCAAGCTGGGCGGCCACCCGCAGATGGTCCGCCCGCTGATCGCCCCGATGGCCGAGGCGGCGGCCGAGACCCGCCGCGGCGACCTGCCCGACCCGGTCCGCTGGCGCATCCGCGCCCACGCCGCGGCGGTCGACAACATCGCCCTGTTCTTCGGCGAGGACATCTTCTTCGCCATCGCCTCGATCCTGCTGATCAAGGGGTTCCTCGAGGCCTACGGCATCTTCCTCGAGCCGTGGCAGCTGGCCGTCTGGGCCGTTCCGACGGCGATCTGCGCCCTGCTGGTCCACGGTTTCCGCCTGATGCGGCTGGACCGCGCCCTGGCCCGGGAGGACGACCGGTGATCACGCTTGAATGGGTCTATGTGTTCGCCGGCCTGACCTTCGCCGCCTTCGCCGTGCTGACGGCGCTGGACCGGGATCACCCGCGGCGGATCGGCACGGCCGCCTTCTGGGGCCTGCTGGCCCTCAGCTTCCTGGCCGGCGACCGGCTGGGCGACCTGGGCAACGGGGTGCTGGTGCTGATCCTCGCCGCCCTCGCCGGACTGCGTTTGCTGGGCCAGAGCCGGCCGGCCACCACCTCGCCCGGCGAACGGGCCGCCAGCGCCGCCGCCCACGGGGCCTGGCTGTTCGTCCCCGCCCTGATGATCCCGGCCGTGGCCATTCTCGGGGTGCTCGTGCTGGAGAAGGTGTCGATTTTCGGCACGACCCTGTTCGGGCCCGAGCAGCCGACCATCATCGCCCTGGGGCTGGCGGTCGCTCTGGCGATGGCCGGGGCGGTGATCTGGCTGCGGCCGCCGCTGCTGGCCCCGCTGCAGGAGGGTCGCCGGCTGATGGATTCGGTTGGCTGGGCGGGCATCCTGCCCCAGGCCCTGGCCGCCCTGGGGGCGGTGTTCGTCATCGCCGGGGTCGGCGACCGCATCGGCGAGCTGTTCGCCAGCTACCTGCCGCTGGACACGCGGCTGTTGGCGGTGATCGCCTACTGTCTGGGCATGGCGATGTTCACCTTCATCATGGGCAACGCCTTCGCCGCCTTCCCGGTGATGACCGCGGCCGTCGGCCTGCCGCTGGTGGTGCTGCAGTTCGGCGGCAACCCGGCCATCGTCTGCGCCATCGGCATGCTGTCCGGCTTCTGCGGCACCCTGACCACCCCGATGGCGGCCAATTTCAATGTCGTGCCGGCCGCCCTGCTGGACCTTCCGGACCGCGACGCGCCGTTCAACGGGGTCATCCGCGCCCAGCTGCCGACCGCCGGCGTGCTGCTGCTGGTCAACATCGCGCTGATGTACCTGCTGGCCTTCAGGTTCTGAGCATGAGCCCGCGCCTGACCCCCGAGATCGCCGGCCTGTACGCCCGCACCGCGCTCGGCCACGTGACCCGCGAGTACCCGCACAAGCTGGACCACGTGATGGGCGGCCCCGGCGACGTGAAGGGCCCGCGCGCCCTGCACCCGATCTTCTTCGGCAGCTTCGACTGGCACTCGTGCGTGCACGGCTGGTGGACCCTGTTCACCCTGCACAGGCTGTATCCGGACCTGCCCGAGACGGCCTCGATCCGCCTGCTGGCCGACGAGCTGTTCGCGCCGGACAAGGTCGCCGTCGAGACCGCCTATCTGTCGCGGCCCGAGAGCCGCGGCTTCGAACGCCCGTACGGCTGGGCCTGGCTGCTGGCCCTGCAGGCCGAGCTGGACCGCCACGAGACCGCCGAGGGCCGCCGATGGGCCGACGCCCTGCGGCCGCTGGCCCACGCCTTCGCCGGGCGGTTCCGGGCCTATCTGCCGCTGGCCACCTATCCGGTGCGGGTCGGCACCCATTTCAACACCGCCTTCGCCCTGGCCCTGACGCTCGACTACGCCGACCAGGCCCGCGACGCCGGGCTGGCGGACCTGTGCCGCGAGCGGGCGCAGGCCTGGCATGCGGAAGATCGCGCCTGCCAGGCCTGGGAGCCGTCGCAGGACGAGTTTCTCTCCCCGGCCCTGATGGAGGCGGAGCTGATGCGCCGGGTGCTGCCGGCGCCGGCCTTTGGCGACTGGCTGGACGGCTTCCTGCCCGAACTGGCCGAAGGCCGGCCCGAGACCCTGTTCGCGCCGGCCCGGGTCAGCGACCGGACCGACGGCAAGATCGCCCATCTGGACGGCCTGAACCTCAGCCGGGCCTGGTGCTGGCGCGGCCTGGCCCGCGCCCTGCCGGTCGACGATCCGCGCCGGGCCCGGGCCCGCGACGCGGCCCACGCCCATCTGGCCGCCGCCCTGCCGCAGGTGACCGGCGACTACATGGGCGAGCACTGGCTGGCCAGCTTCGCCCTGCTGGCCCTGCTGGCCGTCGACGCCTGATCGCGCATGCCGCCTGTGTCCGCCGCCGAGTCCCCGATTTCCGCCCGCATGGCCCTGATGCTGGCGGCGGTGCATTTCCTCGCCTACGCCGACCGCGCGGTGGCCGCCGCCTTCGCGCCGGACATCAAGCTGGCCTTCGGGCTGGATGACGCCAGCATCGGGGCGCTGCAGGGCGCGCCGCTGTTCATCAGCTACCTGCTGGCCACCCTGTGGGCCGGGCGTCGGCTGACCCGGCCGCTGCGTCCGGGACGCTACATCGGCCTGTGTCTGCTGCTGTGGACCGCGGCCGGGGCCGTGTTCGCCCTGGCCCCGGACTTTCCGACCCTGGTCGGGGCGCGGCTGGTGTTCGGCCTGGGCCAGGCCGCTTTCGC
>CAZQBJ010000055.1:0-8706 GCA_964591465.1 uncultured Brevundimonas sp. | reverse complement strand
CCCGCGGCCCTGGCCTGGATGACCCTGCTGGTGGCGGCCGGCGGGTTCGGCGCGGCGGCCGTGCTGATGGGGCTGCAGCCGCTGGTCCCGCCGTCGCTGCATCGGGGAGCCAACAGCCTGTTCTTCGTGCTGATCACCCTGGTCGGCACCGCCGGCGGGCCGCTGGTCACCGGCGCGGTCAGCGACCTGCTGGATCCGGCCGGCGACCGGCTCACCCTGTCGCTGGCGGTGGTCGTCGCCTCGGCCGGCACGGTGGTCGCTCTCGCCGCCCTGACCGGCGCGGCCGGCTGGCGGCGGCTGGCGGCGCGGGTCGAAACCGGCCCGGACCCGGAGCGTTGCCCTCCCGATGCGTGACCGATTCGAGTTCAACGGCGACGGGACCGAGGCGTCCTTCGCCGCCTACGTCGAGCTGTACGGCCACGGTTCGGACGTCAGCCGCGGCGACGGGGCGTTCGAGGCCCGCGTCCGCGGCTGGCGGATGGACAGCCTGCTGCTGTTCGACCGGTGGCTGAACGGCGTGGTCCATTCGCGCGAGGCCCGCGCCGCGCAGGACGGGTTCGATCATTTTGTCGTCACCCTTGTGGTCGAGGGCGAACTGATCGGCAGCGCCGCCAGCGGCTTCGACCGCGCCCTTCCCGGCGACATCGTGCTGGCCGACACCCGGCGGGCGTCGCGCACCGAACCACGTCACGCGCGGCTGATCACCGTCAGCGTCGCACGCGACGTGGTCGAGGCCGCGCTGGGGGGCGCCGGCGGCCTGCATGGCCGGCGGGTCAGCCCGCCGGTCAGCGCCATGCTGGGGGCCTATATGCAGGCCCTGGCCGACCACGCCGAGACCCTGGCGCCCTCGGTCCTGCCCAGCCTGTGCCGGGCGTTCATCGAGGTGCTGTCGACCACCGCCCCGGCCGGGCCGCGCGGGGCCGCCGACGCCCGCCGGCAGGCCTTCCTGCGCAGGGAATACGTCGAGCGCCACATCGCCGCCCATCTGGCCGAGCCGGACCTCAGTGTGGCGACCATCAGCGACGCCACGGGCATCTCGCGTTCGGCCCTGTATCGCCTGTTCGAAAAGCAGGGCGGTGTCGCGCGCCTGATCCGGCGGCGCCGGCTGGACGCGGTGCGGGCCGCGCTCGACGCGCGTGACCCGGCGACGCTGGACGAGCTGGCCGAGCGGTTCGGCCTGGCCGGCGGTCGGCTGCTGGGCCGGCAGTTCCTGGAGGCCTACGGGGTCACACCCGGCGCCTATCGCAAGGCGCTGGCCGCCCTCGATCCGGGCGCGCCGGCCGACAGCCGTCGCCGCTGGACCACCTGGATGACCGAAGTCGCCTGACAGGTGCTTTGTCCCAAGATTGGGACGGTCCGGACATTTTCGGTGTCCACACGCCCTGATAGCGAACGGAATTGGCTCGCCTCTGTTCGGGGAGTGCGGGGTTGGTCTGGCCGGGCGGCCGCCGGGGCGCCTGGGCGCGTCCTGGATAATTTCAGGGGCGTAGCTTTTTCATGATCGTCAACGTTTCGCGCCGCACCGCCGGCGACCGTCGTCCTGCGCGCCGCACGGCGGCTCTGCGAGCGGGCCTGCTGGGCACCTCGGCGCTGATCGCCTTCGGCCTGGCCGCCACGCCGGCGGCCGCCGACCTGGGCCCGGGGAACGACACCTACGTCTATGTCGGCGGCGACCTCGGCGGCGTGATCGACGGCGGCGCCGGAACCGACACCTTCGTGTCCGACCTCGCCGGCGGATCGGCCACCCTGTCGCTGAACGACATGACCGGGTTCGAGATCTATCAACACCTGTCGGGTCATCTGACCCTGACCGGCAGTCGGACGGCCGGACCGGGCTGGGCCCTCGTGCCGGCCGCGAGCATCACCCTGGACGGCGAGCTGAACACCAGCTCCATCGGCTTCCAGATGAACGGCAACGGCGCCCCGGCGACCATCAGCATCCTAGAGGGCGCCCAACTCACCGGGTTCTATGGCGCCACCTACAACACCGGGGCGGCCAACGTCTTCAACAACGCCGGAACGGTCCAGGGGACCATGGGCGGCGTGCAGTCCAACGGTGCGCTCACCGTCACGAACTCCGGCCAGATCGACGCGGGCGACAGCGGCGCCCTGGTTTTCGGCTTCGGCAGGTCGACGGTGATCAACTCCGGGAGCCTGACCGGCGGCTCCAGCGCCGACACCGGCTATGGCGTCACCTCGCTCCACGGCGGCGGCGCGAACATCACCAACACCGGCGTGATCACGGGCGGCGCCGGAGGTATTCGCGGCGAGGGCACAACGCTCGGCGGGTTCCTCTACAACCAGACGCTGACGGTGGCGAACAGCGCGGGCGGGGTGATCACCGGCGCCGTCGGCATCCTGGCCGGGCCGGATGCGGCGCTCGACCTGGTCAATGCGGGGCGCGTCGAAAGCGGCCTCGGCGCAGCCATCCTGACCGCGGGCGCCGGCGAGGCCCTGATCCGCAACCAGGCGGGCGGCGAGATCATGGGCGTGAACGGCATCGTCAACGCGGGCGACGCCCTGACCCTGATCAACGAGGCCGGGGCCGTGATCGTCGGGGTGGAGTACGGCGTCCAGGTGAACGGGGCGGACGGATCGATCACCAACACCGGGGTGCTCCGCAGCACGGGCGGCCAGGCGATCGCCCTGGACGGCGGCGATGGCCGGATTCTCAACCATGAGGGCGGCGTCATCGCCGGCGCCGCGAACGGTATCGTCAGTCAGTCGGCCGGCAACACGCTGGCCAACGAAGGCGTGATCGCCGGACGCCTCAATGGCGTGGTCGGCGCGGACCACGCCATGGAGGTGACCAACGCCGGCCTGATCCTCAGCGGGGATGTGACCGACGCCACCACCACCCTGGACGAAGCCAACCGCATCGGCATGAGCGGCGTTCGGCTGGAGGCGGGGGGCTCGGTGACCAACCTCGCCGGCGGCGTCATCGCCGGGGTCGGCAGCGGCGTCGCCATCATCGGCGGCGGGACGGTGGCCAATGCGGGCCTTATCGACGCCAGCGCGGGCATCGGCGTGGAAATGATGGGCGGCGGCGCGATCACCAACGAGGCCGGCGGCGTTATTTCCGGGGACTCGGCGCTCCTCCTGACCGGCTCCGGCGACTATCTGGTCGACCTGCATGAGGGCTCGACGACCAGGGGCTCCATCCTGGCCCTAAGCGTTGGCGACCGGTCCGTATTCATCGCTGGCCTTCTGGACGGCGTCTATTTCGCCGATGGGAGCACCGGCGCCGACCACCTGACCCTGGCCGCGACGGGGGCGATGTCCGGCGCGGTCCTGGGGGCGGGCAACGACACGTTCGTCTGGCAGGGCGGCCTTCTTTCGGGGCTGCTGTTCGGCGGCGCCGGCACGGACGCCTTCATTTCCAACCTTGATGGCGGATCGGGGACATTCGATCTGGGCAGCCTGACCGGCTTCGAGAGCCATACCCACCAGAACGGCCAGCTGACCCTGACCGGCACACAGACGGGCGGTCTGGGGTGGGGCCTCGGCGCAGGAGGAACCCTGATCCTCGACGGCGCCCTGGACGGCATCACCGGCGACGGCGTGTTCAGCACCGTGGCGGCCGACGTGACGATCACGGCCGACGGCGCGATCCTGGCCGACGGCGCGGCCTTGCAACTCAGCGCGGCGGACAACGCGGTGGTGAACGCAGGCTCGCTCTTTTCGAACGGCTCGAGCGCGGTCCAGCTGGGCGGCGGGACGATCACGAACGCCGGCGGCATTTACGGTCTGTTCGGCGCCGGGATGATCGCCTACGGCCCGATCGAGCTGGAAAACCTGGCCGGCGGGGAGATTGTCGGGCGCCATTTCGCGGTCTGGCTGAACGACGGCGGGACCATCATCAACGCCGCCGGCGCCGAGATGCTGTCCGACGGCGCCGACGCCACCGCGGTGATCCTGGCGGCCGACGGCCTGACCCTGATCAACGGCGGACGGATCGCCAACACCGGCGGCTCGACCGCGAACCGCCATTATGGGGTGAACGTCCTCGAAGGCGTGGCCGAAATCAACAATCTGGCGACCGGGGAAATCACCGGCCACTGGGCGGGCGTGCACACGACCGGAACCCTGTCGCTGACCAACGCCGGCCTGATCAACGGCGGTCGGTTCGCCGGCATCGAGGGCGGCGGAACGGTGATCAATCTAGAGGGCGGCCGCATCCAGGCGCTTTCGTTTGACGGCCACGGCCTCCTGTCCAACGGCGGCGGCCTGGCGGTGGAAAACCAGGGCGAGATCGAGGGGGGAATTTTCGGCGTCTTCAACCGCAGCACTGACGAGCTTGAGGTCGTCAACGCCGGTCAGATCACCGGCCAGAGCGGGGGGATCGTCTCCGATGGCGCGGCGTCGGTGACCAATCTGGCGGACGGCGGCGTCTTTGCCTCAGGCGGAATCGCCATCCAGCTCGCCGGAGCGGGCAGCACCCTGGACAACGCCGGCCTGATCACCGGCCTGGCGGGCGGCGTCAGCGGCGCGACCGATCTTTCGGTGTTCAATTCGGGCGAGATCATCGCCCTGAACGCTTACGGGATCTACGGCGCGGGCGATCTGACGGTGACCAACGCCGAAGGCGGGGCCGTCACAGGCGGCGCCGGCGTCAGGGCCCAGGGTGGTCTGGTGCTGGACAACGCCGGGCTGATCTCCGGCGGGAGTTGGGATCGCACCGTCGTCGCCCTGAGTTCCGCGACGATCACCAACGCCGCCACCGGCGAGATCCGGGCGACCGGCAACAACGCCATTTACGTGACGGGCGACGACGCGATCGTCCAGAACGCGGGCCTGATCGCGTCCACCGGTCCGAACTCGGCGCTCTATATGCGCGGTCTCAACGCCTCGGTGACCAACCTGGCCGGTGGCGAGATTCTCGCGGAGAGCACCGGCCGCGGCGTCTGGTTCGACTACGCCGCCACGCTGCAGAACGCCGGGCGCATCACCGGCGTGACCGCGGTCGAACTGCGCGGCGACGGGGTCGTCGACAACCTGGCCGGCGGCGTCCTCGAGGGCGCGAACTACGGAATCTTCGGAAACGCCGGGACCACGGTGTCGCTGGTCAACGATGGCCTGATCACCGGAAGCAGCCACGCCCTGATCGTCAACCGCGGCGCCGCCCACGTGACCAACGGCGAAAACGGCGTGATGCGCGGCGGCGTCTTCAACGCGGTCTACAGCTGGGCCAGCGGCACGACGGTGACCAACGCCGGGCTGATGGAAGGCGGCAACGCGGCGATCTACCTGGACGGCGGCGACGCGGTGATCGAAAACACCGGCGTGGTGCGGATCATCGGCACCACCGCGCCGTCCACGATCAGCGGCATCTTCGTCCTGGGCGGCAACGTCTCGATCACCAACAGCGGGGTGATCGAAAGCACCCTGTCCGGCGGCCGGGGCATCTACCTGGCCGGCGGCGCCGGCACGATCGTCAACCAGGCCGGCGGCGTGATCGCCGGGCTGGATGCCTCGGCCATCATCCTGGAGGGCGCCGACTACGTGCTGGATCTGCAGGCCGGCTCGCGGGTCGAGGGCGACATCAACGCCACCCTCTCGGACGGAGTCGATCTGACCCTGGCCGGCGAGCTGAACGGCGGCTTCTTCGGCGGCGCTGGCGACGATCGGCTGACCCTGGTCGGCGGCGCGATCTACAGCGGCCCGCTGGACGGCGGCGACGGGATCGACGCCCTGGTGCTGACCGGCGCGACCGATGGGATGTTCGACGTCGGCTCGGTGTTCGGCGTCGAGAGCCGGACCAAGACCGGCGCCGGAACCTGGACCCTGACCGGGACCGATGCGCTGGACCTCGACTGGATGGTCGAGGACGGCGTGCTGGCGGTCACCGGCGGCCAGGCCATTTTCGACAGCGCGCGGGTCGAGCTGGCGGCCGACGGCGCCCTGCGGGTGATGGGTTCGGAGGCGTTCGACGTTCTGGTCGGCGACGGCGGGGTGCTGATCGACGAAGACCAGATGCTGTTGCTCGGCGTCCACGGCGGCGACAGCTTGCTGGACGGCCATCTGGCTGGCGCCGGTTCGCTGCTCCAGTCCGGATCCGGAACCCTCACCCTGGGCGGGACCAACGCCCTGACCGGCGACACCCGGGTCAACGCCGGCGTCCTGCGCCTCGGCGCCTCCGGCGCCCTGTCGGCGGCCTCGCGCCTGATCGTGCAGAACGGCGCCGTGCTGGACCTGCAGGGCTTCGACGGCGCGGCCTCGCTGGCCTACCTCAGTGGGACGGTGAACGGGACCGGGACGCTGACCGCCGAGCTCTACGGCCTGACGGGCGCGACCATCAACGCCGACCTCGGCGCCGGGCAACTGGTTCACAACAGCGGCTTGTCGATGCTCAACGGCGCCTCGGCGGCCAGCCAGGTGTACGTGGCGTCTGACGCCCTGCGCATCGGCGGGGACGAGCGCCTGGCCGACGGCGCGGCGCTGACCGTCGCCTCGGGCGCGACCTTCGAGCTGGACGGCCATGCCGAGACGATCGGCCGCCTGTGGGGCGAAGGCGAAGTGAATCTGGGGGGTGGCTCGCTGAGCCTGGCCAATGCGACCTCGACCTTCGGCGGGACCCTGTCGGGCCTGGGCGCGGTCAACCATGCGGCGGGCCTGTTCACCCTGCTGGGCGAGAACCACACCGCGGCGATGATCCGCACCACCGGCGGCCAGCTGCGCTTCGTCGGGGCCACTTCCGGCGACGTTCACGTCAACGGCGGGACGCTGACCGGCCAGGCGGACATTGGCGGGACCCTGATGGTGGACGCCGGCGGCGTGCTCTCCCCGGGCCTGGACGGCGTGGGCGTCTTCACCGCCGGAGGCCTGACCCTGAACGGCGGCGTGCTGGCGGTGGACCTGCTGGGCGTCTCGGGCGGCAATCTGTCGGACCTGGTGCTGGTCAACGGCGTCGCCAACCTGACGGGCGGCACGCTGGACACCAACTTCGTCGGGCCGGTCGGCGACTTCGACTTCACCACCACCTACGTGATCCTGGCGGCCGACCACATGGTTGGACAGTTCGCCAACGGCGGCGAGTTCACCGCCGATCCGACCAAGGAGGGCCTTTACTGGCGGGTGCGCTACGACTTGCTGGACGACGCGGCGGTGATCGAGCTGCGCCAGCTGGTCGACTTCGTCCCGGGCGATGCCGGCACGAACAACCAGAACGCCGTCGGCCGCGCCCTCAGCCGGGGCCAGATCGAGGCCGATGACGGCTGGGCCGGCGTGCTTCGTCTGCTGGCCGGTCTGGACGCGGCGGAGCGCCTGGACGCCCTGGACGCCCTCGGCGGCGAAGCCCTGGCGAACACCTCCACCTCGGCCCTGACCGCGGCGGACCGCTTCGTCGAGGCGGTGCGCCAGGGCGCCCTCGGTCCGGCGGCTGGCGCCGGCGGCGACGACGCGCTGGACTTCGGCGCGCGCCTGCAGCTGAGCCGCGACGGCTTCAACGGCCGTCTGGCCGGGCAGGACAGTCTGAACCTCGGGCTGCTGGAGGCGGCCGCCGGGGCCCACCGCGGCGCCTGGCTGACCACCTACGCCAGCGACAGCCGGCTGGACGGCCGCCCCGGTCAGGCCGACCTGTCCACCAACATCACCGGCCTGGCCGGCGGCTTCGGCCTGCAGAGCGGCCACCTGGCCATCGGCGTGGCCGCCGGGGTTTCCGACCTGAAGGGCGAGGTCGACGCCCGGGCGTCCACCTACGACGTGTCGATGAATCACGGCGCGCTGTATGCGCGTTATGACGACTCGGTGTGGGTCGCGGACGCCACCGTGATGCGTTTCGATGGGCAGATGGACTCGATGCGCGCCGTGACGGTGGGCGCGGGGGCCGTCGCGGCGGCGGGAGCCGCCGACCTGCGTGGTCAGGCGATCTCCCTGGGCTTCGCCCGGCGCTTCCAGCTCGGGGAGGCCCTGCAGCTGGCGGTCGGGGCCGTGGGCACGGCGTCCAGCGTGGACATCGACGCCTATGTCGAGACCGGCGCTGGCGGCCTGTCGCTGGAAGTCGCGGAGCAGAGCCGCGAATGGCGGACGCTCGCGGTCGACGCCCGGCTGGCGCGGAACTACGTGCTGGCCGGCGGCGCGCTGCGAACCTTTGCCGGCCTCGGCGCCATCAGGACGTCCGGCGATCGGGACGCGATGGCTCAGATGCGGTTCTCCGGCGCAGCCACCGGGTTTGGCGGGTTCACGGTGGAAGGGGCGCAGACCCCGCCGCTCGCCGGCTTGGTCGATCTGGGCGCGGAGTACACCGGCGACGGCGGCTGGACCGCCTCGATCGGTTATCGCGGCGTCTTCGCCGACCGCCTCGAGGAGCACCGGCTGGGCGCTCGCGTCGGTGTTCGCTGGTGAACGGACGGCGTCCCTTCTGCTTGCGGGCGGAGGGACGCCGGCCATTGACCTGCCGTCTTCGGGTCTGCCCCATACGCCCCTGTCCAGTTCAGGGGATTCCGTGATGAAGTTCGCCGCCGCCGCTACCGCCGCACTGTTCCTCGCCGCCAGCCCTACCGCGCTCATGGCCCAGACCGCCCCGGCGGCGGCCGTGGCCGCGCCCCAGCCGTCGGCCGAGCTGGCGCAGATCATCGCAGACTACGAGGCGTGGGAGCGGCGCGAGGATCCGGTCTCGGCCGGGTTCGAGGGTGACGCCGAGGCCCAGGCCCAGCTGTGGGACGCCTCGCGCGGGGCCGAACTGACCCGCCGCGAGACCCTGGCCGG
>CAZQBJ010000054.1:0-12061 GCA_964591465.1 uncultured Brevundimonas sp. | reverse complement strand
ACTTCTTCGGACGGCAGGACCTTGGTCAGCTCGTCCATCGTGACGTAGCCGCGGGTCTTGGCCTGCTTGATGAACTTCTTGACGCCGGCGTCGGTCAGGTCGAGCAGGGGCCCGTCGGTGGTGGTCTCGGCGTCCTGCGTCTCGGCCTGGGTATTCATTCAAAGGTCTCCTGCCGGACGACGCGCCCGCGCCCGGCATGCAAATAACGTGCGAGGGGTCCTAAGGTTTAAGACCCCTGTTCGCCCCATATCGTTCCGGTCTTGATCGCGCGTCTCAACGCATCCCGCTCTGCCTTGAGCCGGGAAAACGCCCCGGCGTCGAAGCCCAGGTGGGCTCCGGATTTCGCCGACGCGAGTGCGTCTTCCAACGCCGCGACGCGGGTTAGAGCTTCAAACGCCTGCGACCACCGGGCTCGCGTTTCGGCGAGGGGCGCACTTGCAGCCAGGAAGGGCGCGCCGGACTTTGCCGCCGCCTTCTCGACCTCGCGCGTCAACGCATCAAAGCCCGACTGGGCCAAATGGCGACGAAGCGCCGCGCTGTCAAGGGCTTGGCCGGACAGGCGGGCGCGGATGATCTCCTGGGCCAGCGGGTCGAGCGCGCGATCGCCGAAACCATGGCGCGAAATCGCCTCCAGGTGATCGTCCAGACGGTCCGGATCGTCGATCACCCCGTGGGCCAGGGCGGCGGCCACCGGCTCAATGGCCCGGGACAGGGCCAGGGCGGCCGCCCGGCCCTCCTCGGTCGGGGCGGCCGGCGCCGCACGCCCGGGCTTCCAGTCCGGCGACCAGGGGCGGCGGCCGGCCGGCGTCTCGCGCGGGAACAAGGCGTCGAACCGGTCGAACAGCGCGCGCCGATACTGTTCGGACAGGTCCCGGTCGCCGATCGCCGCCGCCGCCTGGCGCAGCCGCCCCTTCAGTCCGGCGCGCCGCTCGGGCGTGTCGAGCGGCTCGGCGTCGCGCTCCTTGTCGAACAGCACCTCGACGAACGGCCGGGTCTCGGCCAGCGCCTGGCGCAGCGCCGGCGCCCCCTTGTCGCGCAGGATGTCGTCCGGATCCTGGCCGCCGGACAGCAGGGCGAAGCTGAACGACCGCCCCGGCTTGAGCAGCGGCAGGGCCCGCTCGATCGCCCGGTAGGCCGCCCGCAGCCCCGCCTTGTCGCCGTCGAAGCACAGCACCGGCTCGGGCGTGACCCGCCACAACCGCTCCATCTGCTCCTCGGTCAGGGCGGTGCCCATCGGAGCCACGGCCGGGATGCCCGCCCGCTGGCAGGCGATCACGTCCATGTAGCCCTCGACCACGACCACCGGCTGGGCGCCGCCGCCGGCCCCCATGATCCGCCGCGCCTCCTGCAGGCCGTACAGGGTCGCGCCCTTGTGGAAGAGCGGGCTCTCGGGGCCGTTGAGGTACTTGGCCCTGTCCTCCGGGTTCATCGCCCGGCCGCCGAAGCTGATCACCCGGCCGCGCACGTCGGTGATCGGGAAGATGATGCGGTCGCGGAACCGGTCGTAGGGGCTGCCGCCGCCCTCCGGCGCGATCAGCAAACCCGCCTCGACCAGATCGGCCGGCCTGGCCCCGCGCTGGACCAGTGCGTCCTTGAGCCCGGTGCGACCGGGCGGGGCATAGCCCAGGCCGAACCGCTCCCACTGGTCCTCGGGCAGGCCGCGCTTGATCAGCTCGGCCCGCGCGGCCGCCCCCGGGGTCCGGCGCAGCTGGGCCTGGAACCATTTGTCGGCCAGCTCGAGCCAGTCGGCGAGGCCCTGCTGTTTCTTGGCCCGCTCGGCCGACTCCGGATCGGGCGTCGGCAGGGCCATCCCCGCCTCGGCCGCCAGCCGCTCGACCGCCTCGGGAAACGACAGCCGCTGGGTTTCCTGCAGGAAGCTGATTACGTCGCCGTGCTTGCCGGAGGAAAAATCGTGGAAGAAACCCTTGTCGTCATTGACGAAAAACGACGGCGACTTCTCCTTGGTGAACGGCGACAGGCCGACCCATTCGCGGCCCTGCCGCTTGAGCTTCACGGTCCGCCCGATGACCTCCGAGGGCCGCAGGCGGGATTTCAGCTCGTCCAGGAATCGTTCATCGAAGCGCACGCCCCTCTTATAGCCCGCCGACCGCCCGGCGGGCGGGTAAGGATCGGGAAAGGTGTGGGGCCGGAATTGGGCACTATCTAACTGATCCTTCGGCCATTTTCCCGGCGCATTGCTCAGCTATCCACAGCCGTTGTGGACAAGTCCGATTCCCCGACCGGCGCCGCCCTGGCGCCCCGCGCCCTGCACGCCCGGCTGCTCGCCAACGCCGCGGCCCGTCGGCGACGCGCGCTCGAGCGCCGCAACGCCAATCGGAACGAGGACGCCAGCTTCTGGCTCGCCGCCGCTCCGGTGGCGGTGGTCAAGGCCAGCGAGCTGCGCCTGGCCGGCGCCCTGGCCGTGGTCCCCTAGTCGGTCCAGGCCTCGCCCGAGACGGCGCGGAAATAGCCCAGTTCGTAGATCAACCGCATGGTCTCCGGGCTGAAGTCGAAGCCGTTGCCGATGTCCACGCTGTCCGGGATGACCGCCGCGCGGAACTCCAGACCGTGGCGGCGGGCGAAAGCCCGGTTGCCGGCCAGGTTCGAGCGGACCTCCGCCTTCATCATCGCGTCCAGGCTGCGCGACAGCACCGCCACTGGCGCGTCGCGGGTGACGCGGAAGCCCGAGCGGGCCTTGCCGTTGATGATCACGTGCACCCGCGCCCCGGCCATGGCGTCGGCCGGCCCTTCCCACGCCCACAGCGCCTCGGGCAGGGCGATGAACGAGTTCAGCACACCGCCGTCGACGTGCATCTCCTCGAACACCCCGCCCGGCCCCTCGGCGGAGATCAGCACCGGCGGGAACACCCCCGGCACGCTGGCCGAGGCGATCAGCACGTCGCGAAACAGCGGCAGGGCGCCCAGGCCGCCCTCGACGGCGATGGCCCCCATGTTCCAGACGACGCCGCGCTCCAGGTCCAGATCGGTGGTGGCGACCAGCAACAGCCGTCCGCGCCGATGTTCGGCCGCCACCGCGTCCAGCAGGGCCTGATCCACATACCGTTCGACCAGCTCGCGCAGCGGCTCACCGCTGAACACGCCCGAGCCGACCAGGGCGCCCAGTCCCCGGCTGCGCAACAGGTCGCTCGCCTGTCCGCTGGTGTAGGCCTCGCGCAGGGCGTCGTCCCACTCAGGGCCGAGGAATACGAACGGCGCCGCCAGCGCCCCGGTCGAGACGCCGGTGACGATCTCGAAGTCCGGGCGCGTGCCGGCGGCGGTCCACCCGTTGATCACCCCGGCGGCGAAGGCGCCGTTGGCCCCGCCGCCGGACAGGGCCAGCAGGTCCAGCCGCCCGTCGGGACCGACCGGAACATTGCCCCCAATCCAGTCGATCAGGCGGCGGGCTTCGGGTTCGGTGTCGACGGTGAAGCGCACCCCGGCGAAGCCGACCGGTTGAGCGGCCACCCGGTCGGCCAGGCCGACTTCCGACCGCGGGCCGCTGGCGCAGCCGGTCAGGGCCAGGCCCAGACACAGAATGACGATCGCGAAAATCCGCATGAAGGCCCCTCCCCCGCCTCGACCCGGCGACTATGGCGCCGACGGCGGCAGGGCGGGAGGCCCGGCTTAACCCCGCTGGGCCGCCATGTGGTCGCGGAACCGTTCGAACAGATAGAGGCTGTCCGTCGGTCCCGGCGAGGCCTCAGGGTGGTGCTGCACGCTGAACACCGGCCGATCCTTCAGGGCGATGCCGCAGTTGGTGCCGTCGAACAGCGACACGTGCGTTTCCATGACTGCGTCGGGCAGGCTGTCGCGGTCGACAGTGAAGCCGTGATTCATCGAGACGATCTCGACCTTGCCGGTGGTCACGTCCTTCACCGGGTGGTTCGCCCCGTGGTGGCCCTGGTCCATCTTGACGGTCGAGGCGCCGAGGGCCCGGGCAAGCAACTGGTGGCCCAGGCAGATGCCGAACACCGGCTTGCCCGATTCCACCAGCCGAACGATCTCGGGCACCGCATATTCGCCCGTCGCAGCCGGGTCGCCCGGCCCGTTGGACAGCAGGATCCCATCCGGCTTGCGAGCCAGGATTTCCTCGGCCGTGGTCGAGGCGGGCACGACGGTGATCCTGGCCCCGGTCGAGGCCAGGGCGCGCAGGATGTTGCGCTTCACCCCGTAGTCGACGACCACGACCTCGAACGGTCGGTCACCGGGTGCGCCGTAGCCCTCGGGCCAGGTCCAGGTTCCCTCGTCCCAGTTGAACGGCTGCAGGCAGGTCGCCGCCTTCGCCAGGTCCAGCCCGACCAGCCCGGTCCATTCCCGGGCCCGGGCGACCAGCGCGTCCAGATCGAACCTGCCCTCCGGATGGTGGGCGATGACCCCGTGCGGCGAGCCGCCCTCGCGGATGCGCCGGGTCAGGGCGCGGGTGTCGACGCCGGCCAGGCCGACCACGCCGCGGCGGGCCATCCAGCCGCCCAGCCCGCTTTCGGCCCGCCAATTGGCGGCGGCGGTCGGCGCGTCGCGGAAGATGGCGCCGCGGGCCGAGGTCTCGGCCCCGCCGCCGATCTGCTCGACATCCTCGAGGTTGACCCCGGTGTTGCCGACGTGGGGGAAGGTGAAGGCCACGATCTGGGCCATGTACGAAGGGTCGGTCAGGATTTCCTGATAGCCGGTCATGGCGGTGTTGAAGACCACCTCCCCGACCGCTTCGCCGGCGGCGCCGACACCGATTCCCTGCAGCACCGTGCCATCGGCCAGGGCGAGAACGCCGGTGGCGCCGCTGATCAACCTCGACGACATGGCGACGCTCCCTTGCAACAAGCCGGACAAACGGCGGCGTTGGTATGGGGTGTCTCCGGTCCGGTCAACCGGCGCCGTTCGCGCGGGCGCGGACCAATGGCCACACCCCGCTGACCAGCACGAAGAAGCCGAGGGTCGGCCAGAGCAATCCGGGGGTCGAGGCGGCCGCCGCCCAGATCGCGAATACCAGCCCGAGGACCGCCGCCAGACGCCAGTGCGGCTGTCGGGTGGTGCGCAACAGGGCCAGGCAGCACAGGGCGTAGACCACCAGGATCAACACGGTCGTCACATTGATCAGGATGCTGAACTGGCCGGCCAGTGAGGGTTGCAGCGACAGGATCACCGCCAGGCTCATCAAAGCCCCGTGGATCACCGGATTGATCAGCGGCGTCGACACGCCGCCGAACCAGCGCGGCAGGAAGCCGTCGCGGGCCGCCGAGCGGGCTGTCTCGCCGGTCAGCATGACCCAGCCGCTGAGCGTGCCCATGGTCTTGGCCACGGCGCAGACCGCGACGAAGCCGCCGGCGGCCCCGCCCATCACCCGGGCGGCCAGATCGGCGAATGGGCTGGTCGAGGCGGCCAGCTCGCCAACCGGCAACACTCCGAACACCGCCGCGCTGGCGGCCACATAGACCAGCGCGGCCAACAGCACGCCGGCGAAGCTGGCGCGTCCGATATCCCGGTCGGGACGGCGCAGGCGGGCCGACAGCACCGCGGCGCTCTCCACGCCGAGGAAGGCCCAGAAGATCAACGCCAGAGAGGCCGGAACGCTGGCCGTCAGCGGCGCGCCGGCAGGGCTCCAGGACTCGGTGAAGGTCTGCGGGTCGAAGGCCATAACGCCGGCGACAATGGCCATGGCCAGAGGGGCCAGACCGATCAGCAGGGTGGCGCCGCCGAACCGGGCGACCAGCTTGGGCCCGGCCATGTAGGCGAGGGTGGCGAGCCAGATCAGCGCCAGGTTGCACAGCGCGCCGACCAACGGCTGGCGCAGGACCGGGGCGAACACCGCCAGATAGCCGGTCGCCGCCACCGCGATGGCCACATTGCCCAGCCAGCCGGCCACCCAGTAGGCCAGGCTGGCCTGGAAGGCGAAGAACCGGTTCAGCCCGGACCCGACGAAATCCGGCAGGCCGTCGGCCGCCGGCCGCAGCTGCCCCAGTCCTGCGAACACCGCCGCCAGCACCAGCGCCCCCACCGTCGCCACGCCCCAGCCGACAATGCTGGAGCTTCCCACCGAGGCGAGCGAGACCGGCAGCAGATAGACCCCCGAACCGATCATGTTGCCCGCCACCAGCAAGGCGGCGAGCCCCCAGCCCAGCTTGCGACCGCCGGTCACGGGTGGACCTCCGCGATGCGGCTCTGGAACCAGCCGACCGCGACCTCGTGGCGGGGACTGAGCACGCCCTGGTCGTAGACGCCGGCGCTCAGATTGGCCTGCACCGCCTCACAGATAGCGGCGTCCTCCGCCGTCAGGCGGTCCGACGCAGCCAGGGAATCGGCCAGGGCCCCGGGGCCGTCGTCGCTGAGGAACAGATAGTCCAGACGGGTCCGGCCCGGCCCGACGGGGGTCATGCGCTCGATCATCGCGCCGTCCCGATAGACGTTGACCCCGAGGTTGGGCCACAGCCAGCCCCAGACCCCGGCCTGGGGCCCGTCGCTGAGCCCGCGCGCCTCCTGAATCACCGCCTGGCCCTCGACCCGCACCTCATAGGCGGCGCCGCCCAGCTCCTCGGCCAGTACCGGATGGACCGAACCGATGTGATAACCTTCCAGATAATTCTCGGCGTAGGTTTTCCAGTCGCAGGCGATGTCGTGCGCGCGACGCAGGGCCGGCCGGGGGATCTTGAGCCCGCGGGCGTCCAGCAGCGCCTCCAGCGGCGCCGTCGTCTCGGACAGGGGCGCCGCGGCCGGGTCCAGATTGACGAAGATCAGCCCCCGCCAGATCTCAAGCCGCAGACTGAACAGGCCGAATTCGCGCGGGTCGAAGCCCTCGGCCGGACCAAAGCCGACCGCCGAGCGCAGCCGCCCGTCCAGGGTGTAGCGCCAGCCGTGATAGCGGCACACCAGCTCGCCCTCGCAGCGACCGGCCTCCCCTTCGACCAGCGGACCGGCCCGGTGACGGCAGACGTTGTGGAAGGCGCGCAGCTGGCCGTCCGCCCCGCGCACCGCCATCAACGGCCAGCCCGCGATGTCGCCTCCGATCCAGTCGCCGGGCCCCGGCGCCTCGGCCTCATGGCCCAGGCACAGCCAGCTGCGGCCGAACACGCCGGCGCGCTCGCGGGCATAGGCCTCGGGGTCGCCATAGAGGCGGGCGTGAAGGGTCTTCTGCATGGGCGCGGATCAGGCGTCAGGACGGGCGCGGCGTCAATGCGCCGGTCAGGCGCGCAGCGGCTGCATGGGGCAGAACACCGCGTGGGTGGCGCCGGCCGCCGCGGCGGCCTCGCCCTTGTCCGGGGGAAGATTGACCAGCAGCACGTTCTCCGCCGCCGCGCGGGCCGCCGAAATCAGGGTCACCGCGCCTTGCCAGCCGACCTGCCCTTGGGTCTCGACGCCGGCGAAGTCCAGGCCGATGCACCGCGGGCGAATGGCGCCCAGACGAGTGACGCTGGCGGCGTCGGGCGGGGCGTGCAGCACGACACCGCGGCGCTGGGCCTCCAGCTGGCCGCAAGCGGATTTCAGTTCGTCCAGATCGACCGAGTCGCCCAGGCCGACGACCTCGACCAGAAGCCGGCCGGCATCCACCTCGACCTCCAGCCCGGCGTACAGCAGGGCGAACCGTCCGCGGGCGGCGGCCACGGTGCGCCAGAAGGCCGGCACGACGCCGGTGGCGGCCTGGTCGGCCTCGAACAGCCCCATGCCGTGGCGCAGGGTGTCGACGTCGATGCGTTTGAGGTCGGCGACCTCCAGCGGGCCGCGCGACAGTCCGGCCAGGGCCCCCTCGCGGCCGCTGCGGCGCACCACCCGGGCCAGACGCACGCCGACCGCCTGGCGACGGGCCAGATCGAACACCGGCCGCGGGGTCAGGGTGACCGACAGCTCGCGCCGCTGGCCGGTGACGAAGGGAAAGGTCAGGCTGCGTGCGGGGGCCCGGTCGAATCCGCGAGGGTCTGGCGCGCGGGCGCGGCCCGGGCCCTCGCCCGTCGCTGCCGGCACGATCCCCGACGGATACGACATCGATGCACTCCTCCGTCCGGGCCGTCCGGCCGTCGCCAGCCCACGAGCTTGCGCCCGGTACGGCAACGCCGGGCTAACGAAAACAGTGAACGGAAGGTTGCGGCGACAGGGCCGCATAACTGCGCTATCCTTCGCGGATGCTGGAGCTGCGCCCCAATTGCGAATGCTGTGATCGGGACCTGCCGCCGGAGGCCCCGGCGCGCATCTGCACCTTCGAGTGCACCTTCTGTCCGACCTGCGCCGACGAGGTGTTCGGCGGCGTCTGCCCCAACTGCGGCGGCGGTTTCGCACCCCGCCCGATCCGGCCCCCGGCCGCCCTGGCCCGGCATCCCGCCAGCACCGTGCGCACGCTCAAACCGCACGCCGCCTGCGCATAAGAAAAAGGCGGCGGGGTTTCCCCCGCCGCCTCAGTTCGCTCTCCGGCGTCCTTAGAAGGACTTGGAGATGTTGATGAAGGCCGTGCGGCCCACATAGTCGTAGCCCGAGTACAGCGGCGCATTGCCGACCCGGTTGGTGATCCCGGCCGAGATGTGCGGCGGCTCCTCATTGAAGAGATTCCGGATGCCGGCCGTGATCGTCCAGTCGTCAGCCTCGTACTGAGCCGACACGTGGTGCAGGAAGTAATCATCCGTATTCGGCTGATACCCCAGACCCGTCAGATCGTATCCATAGTACCGGAGGTAGTACTCGTCGTAGTCCGTGGCCGACGTCCAGTCGACGCCGTAACGGACATTCCAACGATCCCAGTTGTAGCTGACGTCAACCGTACCGGCGAACTCGGGCGAGTTGATGATCCCGACCGAGTTGCGCTCCGGATCCGTGTCGAACAGCGTGCTCACCCGATCCGTATATTGGGTCAGGTAGAGGTTCGCCGTCATACGGCCCGGGCCGATGTCCCGACGGTAGCGAACATTGTAGTCGATGCCCTTCAGGACGTCGGTGGCGATGTTCACATAGCTGTCGTTGACCGTCAGCTGATCCGTCGCCGGATCACGCTCGAGCAGGTTGCAATAGCCGGCGCCGGCGGCGAAGTCCGTCGGGTTCGAGCTGTAGCAGGCGTCGAGGATGTAGCTGTAGCCAACGCGGTCGACACCGTTGGAAACCTCGATCTCGTAGTAGTCGATCGAGAACGACAGGTCGCCGATGTACTCCGGCAGCATCGGGCGGAACACCGCGCCGATGGTCAGGTTTTCCGACGTCTCGGCGGCTAGGCCGCTGGTGATGCCGCCCTGCTGCAGGACCCGGACGCTGCTGGTGGACGTGAAGTCCGCCGGGAGGCCTTCGGCCGCGCAGTTGGCCGCGACGTTCGGATCGACGCCGCCGGCCGTGTAGTTGTCACACGGATCGTTGGCGGCGCTGACGAAGCCCGAGGTCGGAGCCAGGTACATCTCGAACAGCGCCGGGGCGCGATACGAGGTGCCGTAGCTGGCGCGAACCGTCAGCCAGTCGGTCGGCACGTACAGCAGGCCGACCTTGTAGGTCGTGTCGTCGCCGTACGAGTCGTAGTCCGTGTACCGGGCCGAGGCGTTCAGGGTCAGCTCGCGGGCGAACGGCAGGTCGGCCAGGATCGGCACTTCGACCTCGCCGAACACTTCCTTCACCGAGTCGGTGCCGCGGGTGATGCCCGAGGTCGAGAAGCCCCAGATGTTGCCCGTCTGCATGTCCAGGCCGGGGGTGTCGTCGATTTCCATCTCACGCCATTCGGCGCCGATGAAGGCCGCGACCTGGCCGGCCGGCAGGGTGAACACCGGGCCGTCGATGCCGAAGCTGGCGACCGTCTCGGTGTATTCCGTCACGCCGGTGACCGGACGGACGAAGTAGTTCACCCAGTCCTGCGGCAGGTCGCCGCCGATGGTCTGGCTGTTCAGGAACGGCGCGGGCACGCAGCCGGCGCTGCTGGTCGTGTTGACCCGGCAGGTGTAGCCGCCGCGGACCAGGCTGGGATCGGTGCCCGCCGGAGCGGCCACGACGTCCAGGCTGTTGGACAGCAGGTTGGTGATGAACTGGTCCGACGAGTACTCCGAACGCGAGCGGCTGTGGCTCATGTTGAAGTCATAGCGCCAGCCCGGCATGGCGAAGTCGCCGCGGATGCCGCCCAGCAGCTTGGTGAAGTTCACCTGCTGGTTGCTCTGGTAGTCGCCAAAGCCCACGAAGGCGCGGGCCTGGACGTCAGCCCCGGCCATCGGGCCGGTGGTCGGGCTCAGGCCCTGGTCGGCCAGCATCGACGGCAGGGCCGCGATGTGCGCCGGGATCAGCGGGCTGCCTTCGAGATAGTCGAGGGTCAGCTGGCGGTAGCCCGTCTGCGACGAGTCACGACGGTTGACCAGCACCTCGCCATACACCTCGGCATTGCCCAGGTGACGCAGGTCGTAGGCGAACTGGCCGAAGATCGTGGTGACCTCGACCGGCGAGATCAGCGACTCGTTCAGCATCGCCGGGTCGAAGGTGTCACGCACGTCGGTGTGAACGCCGGTGCCGCCCACGCCTTCAAAGCCGGCCAGGCCGCTGGTGATGCCCGAGTTGGGCCGCCAGCGGTTGAACAGCGAACCGGACGCGCCAGGCGCGGCGACGCCGGCCGTGGTGGCGGTGCCGAGCGTGTTGATGGTCACGCCGCCAGCGTCCAGACCCCAGCACTTCGGCTGGCCGGTCATCGGGTCGATGTAGTCGGTCCCGTCGGTCCAGCCGGCCACCGGACAGCTGAGGAAGTCGGTGTGGGCCCGATCGCGGAAGGTCAGCTCGTCACGGCGATAGTGCTCGACCGAGCCGGAAGCCCGCCAGCGATCGCCGCTCATGCCGCCGGCCACCGAGAAGCGACTGGCGTAGCCGGCGCCGCCGGCATCCATCGGCGCGTTGTGCTGCGCCGTGACGGTCAGGCCGTCCAGGTTCTGGCGGGTGATGATGTTCACCACGCCGGCCACGGCGTCCGAACCGTAGATCGACGAGGCGCCGTCGCGCAGGACCTCGATGCGGTCGATCATCGACGACGGCAGGACGTTGAGGTCCGCCGAGCCGACCGAACCGCGCGAACCCGCCGGAGCGACGCGGCGGCCGTTCAGCAGGATCAGGGTGCGGCTGGCGCCGAGACCGCGCAGCGACAGGGTGTTCGCGCCCGGACCGCCGTTGGTGACATAGCCGCCGTAGGCGTTGTTGATCTGGGCGTTGCCGCCGCTGATCGCCGTGCTTTGCAGAACCTCGGCCGCGGTGACGAAGCCGGCCTGGGTGGCCTCCTCGTTGGTCACCACCTGAATCGGCGAGGGCGAGTTGTAGGTGTCGCGACGGATGCGCGATCCGACCACCACGATCTCGTCGACCGAGGCGGCCTCTTCGAACGAGGAGTCTTGAACTTCAGGTTGCGCTTCTTGGGCATTCGCGGTGACCGGCAAAGACACAGCCAGGACCGCCATTACTCCGCCAACCAAACTGGAGGATTGGCGTAACATTGTTCTTGAAAACATGTACTACTCTACTCCTGACCACAATTGGCCAGCCACGCGTTACTTGGAGCCGGGAGGGTTATCGCTGGTTACATATCTCCGCAACATGAAAACACGGATTAGCCGCAGAAATGTCGAAACTGCGGTCAAGCGCCGCAGCCGGTGGCTTGTGCGCCGCCCAAAGCCTCTCTAAACGGACCGCTTAGCCCACAACCCGAAACGCCCGGCCCGCACTACCCCTGCGCGCGTCCGGCCCTGCGCGCGCGAGTAGCATGCCCAAACGCACCGACATCCAGAGCATCCTGATCATCGGCGCGGGTCCGATCATCATCGGCCAGGCGTGCGAGTTCGACTATTCCGGCGCGCAGGCGTGCAAGGCGCTGAAGGAGGAGGGTTACCGGGTCATTCTCGTGAACTCCAATCCCGCCACGATCATGACCGACCCGGAACTGGCCGACGCCACCTACGTCGAGCCGATCACGCCGGAAATGGTCGAGAAGATCATCGAGAAGGAGCGTCCCGACGCCCTGCTGCCGACCATGGGCGGGCAGACGGCTCTGAACACCGCCCTGGCGCTGGACGCCGCCGGGGTGCTGAAGAAATACGGCGTCGAGATGATCGGGGCCAAGGCCGAGGTCATCGACAAGGCCGAGGACCGC
>CAZQBJ010000053.1:0-12115 GCA_964591465.1 uncultured Brevundimonas sp. | reverse complement strand
CCTGCACACCGAGGCGGGGGTCGGGGTGGCGGCCCAGGCCGAGGGCCTGCTGCCGATCAGCCAGAACGCCTGCCTGCTGCAGCACCAGGTGGCGTACCACGGCTATGAAGGCCTGGCGCTCAATCACGACGAGCGCGAACGTCTGGTGGCCGACCTGGGCGACAAGCCGCTGATGCTGCTGCGCAACCACGGCACCCTGGCGGTCGGCGAGACGGCCGCCCAGGCGTGGCTGGGGATCTTCTTCCTCGAGCGGGCCTGCCGCCAGCAGGTGGCGGCCCTGTCGGCCGGTCGCGCGGGGGTGCTGACGGCTCCCGAGCCGGCCCAGGCCGAGACCCGCGACCAGGGGCGCGGGCTGCCCTATGTCGCCGCCCTGGCCTGGCCGGGCGCCCTGCGCCAGCTGGACCGCCGCCTGCCGGGCTACGACGTGTGACCCTCGCCCGGCCCGCCGGGCTGGTGCTGGCCCTGTGCGTCGCGCCGGGGCCGGCGCTGGCCGGAGCGTGGCCGACGCCCAAGGGCGAGACCCAGGTCATCGTCAAGTACGAGGACCAGCGGGCCGACGAGGGGTTCGATCCGAACGGGGAGCGGCTGCCCCTGCTGGCGCAGCGGGTGGACCGCGAAGCCTCGATCTTCGTCGAACACGGCCTGACCGACAGCCTGACGCTTCAGCTGAAAGGCGCGTGGCAGCAGGGGCGCGACGCTTTCGTCGACTACGAGGGGCGCGGGCCGGTGGAGATCGGCCTGCGCTGGCGCGCCTGGTCCGACGAGCGGCGGGTGGTCAGCCTGTACGCCGGCCATGTCGCCGCAGGGGAGGGGCGCAACGCCGGCTACGCCGCGCCGGGGGAAGGGGACGGTGACTGGGAGCTGCGGGTGCTGGGCGGCGCGGCGGTGGAGGTCATCGGCCGCCCCGGCTGGCTGGAGCTGCAGGCGGCCCGGATGTTTCGCAGCGGCGGGTTGCGGGACGAGACCCGGCTGGACGCCACCGCCGGTCTGCACCTGACGAACAACTGGACGACCCTGGCCCAGGCCTACGGCGGCGTCGCCGACGACGACGGTCCCGCGTGGCTGCACGTCGAGGCCTCGGTGGTCCGCCGGTTCGGCGACTGGAGCCTGCAGGCCGGCTGGCGCGAAACCGTGTACGGGCGCGAGGTCGCCGCCTCCAGCGGGCCGGTCGTGGCCGTCTGGCGCCGCTTCTGACCGTGGTGCGACGGAAACCGTCGCCTGGATCGTGCAAGAAGGCGGGTCAGGTTACAGAGACTTTATTTGCATCGGGGGCGAAGCCGACTATTGGCGAGCCTCCATTTCCGCTCCGGAGACACCCTGGGTGATCAGACGTCACTTCTTCATCGTGGCGGCAGCCGCCGTGGTCGGGCTGATGGTCGTGGCCAGCGTGCTGCGCATCGCCCTGGCGGATGGCGAAAACGGCGGCAACGGCAATGGCGGCGCGCGGGCGCAGGCTGTGTCCGAGGCCGTGGTCCAGAGCCGTCCGTTCAGCGACACCATCCGGGTGCTGGGCGTGGCGCGCGGCCGGCGGTCGGTCGACATCACCTCGAACACCACCGAACTGATTTCCCGGGTGCTGTTCCGCGACGGGCAGCGGGTCGCCGCGGGCACGCCGCTGGTCGAGCTGAAGGCCGACGAGGAAGAAGCCAACATCATCGAGGCCCAGTCGCGGCTGGCCCAGGCCGAGCGCGACTGGAACCGCTGGCGCGATCTGGCCGAGCGCGGCATCGCGCCGCGGGTCCGGGCCGAGGAGGCCGAGACCGCCTACGAGGCCGCCCGCGCCAGTCTTCGGGCCGCCCGGGCCCGCCAGGGCGACCGCGTCATCCGCGCGCCCTTCGCCGGCGTGGTCGGGCTGAGCGACGTCACCCCCGGCACCCTGATCAATCCGGGCGCGGTGATCGCGACCCTGGACGACATCAGCGTGATCCGCGTCGATTTCCCGGTGCCTGAACGGTATCTGTCGGTGCTCAGCGCCGGCCTGCCGGTGACGGCCACCGCCGACGCCTTCCCGAACGAGAGCTTCACCGGCCGCATCGCCCTGCTGGACACGCGGGTCAACGAGCAGACCCGCGCGGTTACGGCCCGCGCCGAATTCCCCAATCCTTCCGGCCGTATCCGGCCGGGCATGATGATGCGGGTTTCGATCGAGCAGGGGCTCCGCCAGGCCGCCGCGGTGCCGGAATCGGCGGTGCAGTACGAAGGGTCCTCGGCCTATGTCTATCGGGTCGCCGAGCAGGGCGAGGGCGCGACGGCGCAGCGGCTGACGGTCGAGACCGGAGCCGTCGAGGGCGGCTATGTCGAGATCCTGTCCGGGCTGGCGGTCAACGACCGGGTGGTCGGGGACGGCCTGAACCGCATCCAGCCGGGGGCGCCCATCCGGGTGACCCGGACGCGCACCGCCGAAGCGCCCGCGACGACCGGAGCCGCCGCGTCATGACCCTGTCCGACCTGTCGGTCCGGCGTCCGGTCTTCGCGGCCGTGGCCGCGATCGTCATCTCCGTGATCGGCCTGGCGGCCTTCTTCTTCCTGCCGGTGCGCGAGCTGCCGGACATCGATCCGCCGATCGTCTCGGTCAACACCAGCTATCGCGGCGCCTCGGCCGAGGTGATCGAGAGCCGCATCACCGAGCCGATCGAGCAGCAGATCGCCGGCATCCAGGGGGTGGAGCGGATCACCTCGTCCAGCCGCGACGGCCGGTCGCGGGTGAGCATCGAGTTCTCGCTGGATCGCGACATCGACGCGGCCGCCAACGACGTGCGCGACCGGGTCTCGCGCGTCGTGGGCAACCTGCCGGACCAGGCCGACCCGCCAGAGGTGGCCAAGGCCAACACCGACGGCCGACCGATGATGATCCTGTTCCTCCGCTCCTCGGAGATGAACCGGCTCGAGCTGACCGACTACGCCGACCGCTATCTGGTCGAGCAGTTCGCCACGGTGCCGGGCGTCGCGGCGGTGAATATCTACGGCGAGCAGCGCTATGCGATGCGCATCTGGCTGGACGCCGACGCCCTTGGGGCCCGCGGCCTGACGGTCAGCGACGTCGAGCGGGCGCTGACGACCCAGAACGTCGAGCTGCCGGCCGGGACGCTGGAGTCGACGGACAAGGACTACACCATTCGGGTGGCGCGCAATTACGCCAAGCCGGAGGACTTCGCGCGCCTGCCCATCTCCACCGGCGGCGGGGCGACCTATGTCACCCGGCTGGGCGACGTCGCCCGCATCGAGGAGGCGCCTGAGGACGACCGGCGGCTGTTCCGCGGCAATGGCCTGGACCAGATCGGGCTGGCCATCACCCGCCAGTCGCAGTCCAACGACCTTGAAATCTCCAAGGGGGTCCGCGCGGTCATCGAGCGGATGCAGCCGGGGCTGCCGGCCGGGACCGAGCTGGTCGTCGGCTCGGACGACTCGGTGTTCACCGCCCACGCCATCGACGAGGTGTGGATCACCATCGGCATCGCCCTGGCGCTGGTGGCGCTGGTCAATTTCGTGTTCCTCGGCACCCTGAGGGCGGCGATCATTCCCACGGTGGTGGCCCCGATCTGCCTGCTGGCGGTGTTCGGGGTTCTGGCCCCGCTGGGCTTCTCGCTGAACCTGCTGACCCTGCTGGCCATGGTGCTGGCCATCGGCCTGGTGGTCGACGACGCCATCGTGGTGACCGAGAACATCCAGCGGCGCATCGACCACGGCGAGCCGCCGCTGGTCGCCGCCGAGCGGGGCGCGCGCCAGGTGTTCTTCGCGGTGGTCGCCACCACGGTGGTGCTGATCTCGGTGTTCGCCCCGCTGATGTTCCTGCCCGGCTATGTCGGCCGACTGTTCGTCGAGCTGGCCGCGGCCATCGCCGGCGCGGTCGCCTTCTCGGCCTTCCTGGCCCTGAGCCTGTCGCCGATGCTGGCCTCCAAGCTGCTGCGTCCGGCCACGGGACAGGGCTGGTTCGCGCAGCGGGTCGACCGGGCGCTGGACGCGCTGAAGGCCTCGTACCGCAATTCGCTTGAGGCGCTGATCGGGACCCGGAAGGCCGTCGTCGGCATGGCCGCCCTGGTGGTGCTGGTCGCCCTGGGCGCGGGGGGCATCTTCATGGCCCTGCCCGGCGAACTGGTGCCGCCGGAGGACCGCGGCCGGGTGATGGTCCGCATCCAGGGCCCCGAGGGCGCCGGCTTCGACTACATGCGCCAGGTGATGCTCGACCTGGAGCCGACCTTCGAGGCCATGTCCCAGGACGGCAACATCGACAGCTACATGATCTCCGCGCCCGGCTGGGGCGGCGCTGGCTTCAGCAGCGGCAACGGGGTGCTGGCCCTGACCGACTGGGGCGAGCGGGAGAAGTCGGCCGAGGACATCGCCGCCGAGCTGAACCAGACCCTGCGCGGCGAAACCCGCGCCCAGGTCAACGCCAGCGTGCCCGGCTCCTTCCGCGGCAGCAGCTCGGGCGTCGAGATGATCGTCACCGGGGCGGAGTACGAGACGCTGTTCGCCTGGATCCAGCCGGTGATGGCGGCGGCCCAGGCCAATCCGGGCCTGTCGCGCCCGCGGCTGGACTATGAGCCCAACGCGCCGCGCCTGCTGGTGGACGTCGATCCGGAGCGGGCGGCCATGCTGGGCGTCTCCTCGCAGGAGGTCGGCCGGACGTTGGAGACCATGTTCGGCTCGCGCCGGGCCACGACCTACATCCGCGGCGGCCAGGAATACGACGTGATCCTGCAGACCGATCGCGAGAACCGCCGCGGCGTCACCGATCTGGAGACCCTCTACGTCGGGGCCGGGTCCGGCGCCATCGTGCCGCTGTCGTCGGTGGTGCAGACCCAGACCTCGGGCGACACGCCCGACCGCCGCCGGCTGGATCGCCAGCGGGCGATCACCCTGAGCGCCGACCTCAACCCCGGCTACACGGTGGCCGAGGCGATCGAGTTCTTCCAGACCCAGGCCGAGCAACAGCCGGCCGGCGTCGCCACCGTCCGCTGGGGCGGGGCGGCCCGCGACCAGCAGGAGGCCGGCGGGGCGGTGATCGCCGCCTTCGGCCTGGCGCTGCTGCTGGTGTTCCTGGTGCTGGCCGCCCAGTTCGAAAGCTGGATCAGCCCGGCGGTGATCATGCTGACGGTGCCGCTGGCCGCGGCCGGCGGGCTGTTCGGCCTGCTGATGGCCGGCTCAAGCCTGAACATCTACAGCCAGATCGGCCTGATCATCCTGATCGGGGTGGCGGCGAAGAACGGCATCCTGATCGTCGAGTTCGCCAACCAGCTGCGCGACCAGGGCCGCGGCGTGCGCGACGCGATCATCGAGGCCTCGACCCTGCGCCTGCGCCCGATCATCATGACCTCGATCGCCACCGCCTTCGGCGCCCTGCCGCTGGTGCTGTGGCAGGGGGCCGGCGCGGCCAGCCGCCAGACCATCGGGGTGGTGATCTTCTCGGGCGCGATCTTCGCGACCCTTCTGACCCTGTTCGTGGTGCCGGTGATCTACGGGGTGCTGGCCCGCTTCACCCGATCGCCCGAGCACACCGCCCGGACGATCGAGGAATGGGAAGCGCGCGAGAAAGCGGCCAACGATCCGGTCGCCCACGCCGCCGAGTAGGGATCAGGCCTCGGGCGCGTAGCCCGTGTTCACCTTCAGCCACGCGATCAGGTCGCGGCGGTCGTCGGCGTCGCGAACGCCGGCGAAGCTCATCTTGTTGCCGGGCAGGAACTCGCGCGGGTTGTTCAGCCATTCGTCCAGCTTCGCCGCGTCCCAGGTGAAGCCGGCTTCGCGCAGGGCCGGCGAGTAGTTGTACGTCCCGTGGGTCCCGGCGGTGCGGCCGAAGACCTGCCACAGGTTCGGACCGACCCGGTTGGGGCCGCCCTCGTTGATCGTGTGGCACGAGCGGCAGCGGGCGAAGACCCGTTCGCCGTTCTGCAGGTCGGCGGCGTTGTAGGGCGCCGGCAGGCTGGCGAGGACGGCGACCGCCTCGGCATCGGTCGGCGCCGGCGCCGGCGCGGGCGCGGAGGCGGGCGAGGGCGCGGCCGGCGGGGCCGCCGCGTCACCCTGGGCGGGGGCGGAATCGCCCTGTCCGCAAGCCGCCAGGGCCAGCGCCCCCATCAGCACCGTCAACCGTCGCGTCATGACCGTCTCCCTGTCGTTCTGGAACCTGTGGCCGGAGCCTTAGCCCAAACCGCGCCGCTTGTCCCTCAGGGCTCCCGGAAGGAGCGCCAGAGGTTCTGGGTCAGGGGCTCGAGGAAATACTGCAGGGCTGTCCGCTTGCGCTGGGGCACCACGACCTCGACCGGCAGGCCAGGGCGCAGGCCGGCGTCGCCGCCGCGGGCGGCCTCGATGCGCGCCAGCTCCTCGGGCGGCACCGCCACCGTGATCCGGAAGAAGGCCCGGCCGGTGCGCTCGTCCTGGAAGCTGTCGGCCGAGATGCCGGTCAGCTCGCCGCGCAGGATCGGCAGGCGCCGCTCGCGGAAGGCGGTGAACCGGACCTCGGTCCGCTGGCCGACCCGCAGGTCGTCGGCGTCGGCCGGGGCGACCTCGGCCTCGATGATCAGCGAGGCCTCGGCCGGCACGATCTCCATCAGCGTCTGGCCCGGCTGGACCACCCCGCCGACGGTGAAGACGGTCAGGCCCACGACCTGGCCGGAAGCCGGGGCCCGGACAAGCGCCCGCGCCAGCTGCTCGCGCGCGGCGCCGAGCCGCGGCTGCAGCTCGTTCAGCGTCACCTCGGCCTGGCGCAGTTGTTCGGCGATCTCGGCCATGGCGTCGCGGTCGATGGACAGGATCTGCAGCCGGGTCTCGCCGATGGCCTCGTTGGCCCGGGCCACCTGGGCGGCCAGGGCGCCTTCCTCGCCTTCGAGATCGGCGGCGGCCCGCTCAAGCGCCCGCACCCGGGTCATCGGCGCATAGCCCTGGTCGGCCAGCCGGCGCATGCCGGCCAGCTCCTCGGCGATCAGGCGGCTCTGCTCGCGATTGGACTCGATCTGACGGTTCAGCCCGTCGATCTGACGGCTCAGCTGGGCGGCGCGCTGGTTCAGCACCCCGGCCTGGGTCGCGCGCGACGAGCGGCGGGCGGCGAACTGCTGCTGCTGCAGGCGCATGGCGTCGGCGGCCAGCGGCTCGTCCTCGGGCACCAGCTCGGCGAACTCCGGCGGCGGGGTCAGGGTCCGGCCGTCGCGCTCGGCGACGAGGCGCGCGCGCAGGGCGAGCAGCGAGATGACCTGGCCGCTGAGGCCGCGCTCGACGGCGCGCAGGTCGCCGGCCGAAATCTCCAGCAGCACCTCGCCGGCCCGCACCGTGTCGCCCTCGGCGACGTGCAGGGCCGAGACCAGTCCGCCCTCGCGGTGCTGCACCGCCTGTCGGCTGCCCGAAACCACGATCTGGCCGGGGGCGTAGGCGCCGGCGTCCAGCGGGGCGAAGGCGGCCCAGCCGAGGAACAGGATGAAGAACACCCCGGCGATCACGCCGCCCCACAAAATTTCCTGGCGCGGGGCGTCGGTCTGGGGCCGCGACGGCGCGCGGGTGTCGTCGGTCGCGCTCATCCGGGGGCTCCGACGACGCGGGGCCGCTTGCCGCGCGGCTGCAGGGCGGCGGCGACCTCGTCATGCGGGCCCAGCGCGGCGACCGCGCCATCCTTGAGCACCAGCAGCTGGTCCATGGTCGACAGCACGCCGGCCCGGTGGGCGATCATGACCACGGTGGCGCCGCGCTCGCCGGCCTGACGCACGGCGCGCATCAGGGCCGCCTCGCCCTCCTGATCGAGGTGTGAATTGGGCTCGTCCAGCACCAGCAGGCTGGGATCGCCGTACAGGGCGCGGGCCAGGGCGATGCGCTGGGCCTGGCCTGCCGACAGGCCCTGGCCGCCGGGACCCAGCCGGGTGTCGTAGCCGTGCGGCAGCCGCAGGATCAGCTCGTGCACCCCCGCCGCCTGGGCGGCCGCCACGGCCGCCGCGTCGACCCGGGCCGGGTCCTCGCCCAGGGCGGCGGCGAAGCGCGAAATATTGTCCCGCACCGTGCCGGCGAACAGGGCCGAGTCCTGCGGCAGATAGCCGATGTGGCGGGCCAGCCGCTCCGGGTCCCAGACGGCGTAGTCGGCGCCGTCCAGCCGCACCGCGCCCGCGGCCGGCGTCGCGGCGCCGGCCAGAAGGCGGGCGAGGGTGGTCTTGCCCGCGCCCGAAGGGCCGATCACGCCCAGCGACTGGCCGGGCTGCAGGCTGAAGCCGACCCGCTTCAGAAGCAGCGCCTCGCTGTCGGGCGCGCGCACGGTGACGGCCTCGACGTCGAGCCGGCCGGTCGGGGCCGGCAGTTCCGTCCGGCTCTGCTCCAGGGCGCTGGTCTGGGCGAACAGGTCGGTCAGCACCTTGAGGCTGCTGCGGGCCTGGACGATGCCGGCCCAGGACCCGACCAGCTGCTCGATCGGATGCACCGCCCGGCTGAGCAGGACCGAGGCGGCGATGATCGCCCCGGCGGTGATCTGGCCCTCGACGGCCAGCCAGCCGCCGAGACCCAGGGCCAGCGACTGCAGCAGCAGGCGCATGAAGCGGATGGCGCCCGAATAGCGGCCGCCGCTCAGCTGGGCGCCGGCCTGGGCTCCGATGGCCGCGCCGCGTTCCTCCAGCTGGCGGGCGACGAGGGCCCGGCGCATGCCCAGGGCGCGGACCACGTCCGCCTGGCCGGCGATGGCCTCCTGCGCCGCATAGGCGCCGGCGGCGGCCCGGGCCGCGTCCTGCAGCCGGGGCCGCGTGGCCCGCTCGTTCAGCACCGCCAGGCCCAGCAGGATCAGCACCCCCGCGAGGGTCAGGGCGCCCAGGGCCGGGTGCAGGATGAAGCAGAACAGCAGGTAGATCGGCGTCCACGGCGCGTCGCACAGGGCCAGGGCGCCGGCCCCGCCGATCACCGCGCGGGCGTGGTCGAACTCGCGCATCGCCTGACGCACCCGCACGCCGCCCAGGGGCGAGGCGACCAGCCGCTCCATGACCGGGCCGGCCAGCAGCCGGTCGATGCGCAGGCTGGCGCGGATCAGCAGCCGGGCCCGGATGTGGTCCAGCGCCGCCAGGGTGGCCAGGGCGAACACGACCACGGCGGTGACGAAGGCCAGGGTCAGCAGACCGCCGGTGGGCACCACCCGGTCGTAGATCTGCATCATGTACAGGGTCGGGGCCAGGTACAGGACGTTGACCAGGGCGCTGAACCCGGCGGCGAACAGCAGGTGCCAGCGGCAGGCCCGGATCGCATCGCGCAACGGGGCGGCGCCGGGACTGTCGGCTAGCAGGGTCTGGAACATCACCGGATCGTCCTGTGTCGGGCCGCCCATAATAGCGCGGCGGGGCCGTCGCCGGTTGCCGGGACCATGGTGCCGGTTGCAGGGATCGAACCCGCGACCTTCGGTTTACAAAACCGCTGCTCTACCAGCTGAGCTAAACCGGCCCGGATGTGCTTATGTCGGCAGATCCCTCTGGCCGCAAGCAGCCTCCCATGCCGATCACCGGTCCTTATCTGGCGCCCGTCCTTCTGCTGGTCGCCTCCAATGTGTTCATGACCTTCGCCTGGTACGGGCATCTGAAATTCCCCGGCAAGCCGCTGTGGATCGTGATCGGGGTCAGCTGGGCCATCGCCCTGGTGGAGTACTGCCTGGCGGTGCCGGCCAACCGGATTGGCCACCACGTCTATTCGGCCGCCGAGCTGAAGACGATGCAGGAGGTCATCACCCTGCTGGTGTTCGCGGTGTTCTCCGTGGCCTGGCTGGGCGAGAAGCTGACCCTCAATCACGCGGTGGGGTTCGCGTTCATCGCGCTGGGCGCCTTCTTCGTGTTCCGCGGCCCGCTCTGAAGCGCGGCCAGGGCCAGGTAGGCGACCAGCGACACGACCACCGACAGCAGGAAGGCGCCGTCCATCGGTTCGGCCCCGCGCAGGGCCGGCCAGACCATGGTCACGGCGTTGCTGGCGAACCCGGCCAGGATGGCGCCGACCGCGGCGGCGCCGGCGCCGATGCGCGACCAGGCCCCGAACAGGAAGGCGATCAGCACGCCCGAGGTGCCCAGGGCCGAGGTCCATTCGATCAGTTCGTAGATGCCCGCGCCGCCGGCCGCGACGGCCCAGGCCAGCAGGCCGGCGAGCGCCGTCACCACCCGGGCGCTGAGCAGGCGCTGACGGTCGGTCATCCCGGGCCGCAGCCGGTCAAGCAGGTTACGGGTCAACAGGCCGCCGCTGGCCAGGATGTTGGAGTCCACGGTCGACAGGATGGCCGACAGCAGGGCCCCGACCAGCAGCACCATCAGGACCGGAGACAGCAGCTCTCGGGCCAGCTCGGGGATCAGCTTCTCCCCGACGCCCGCGCCGACGCCGAGCCCCGGGGCGATCAGGCCGATGGCCACCGGGATCAGGCCGACGACGAGATACAGCCCGGCCCCGCCGAAGGCGCCGGTGCGGGCGGCCTCGGGCGAGCGGGCGCCGAGAAAGCGGCTGATGGCCTCGACCGCCACCAGCGACCCCAGCACCGGCACCGCCCAGGCGTCCAGCCGGGACAGCCAGCCCTCGTCCGGCGCGACCAGCGACAGGGCGGCCGGATCGACCAGGGCGATCGCTTCGGCCGGTCCGCCGGCCCGCAGGATCATGGCGCCCAGCAGCAGGACCAGACCGAGGATCAGCACCCCGCCCTGGATGACGTCGGTGACCACGTCGCCCATCAGCCCCCCCAGGGCGGTGTAGACGATGACCAGCAGGGCGGCCCCGGCGAGGGTCACGCCCACCGGCAGGCCGGCCAGGCTGGCCACGATCAGGGCCAGGGCGGTCATCTGGGCCGCCGCCCAGGTGATCGAGACCATGACATTGGCGATCACGCACAGGGTCTCGGCCGTGGGGCCGAAGCGGTCGCGGAAGAAATCCGCCAGGGTCATCCAGCGCCCGGCGCGCAGCTTGCCGGCGACCAGCAGGCCCATCAGGAGCAGGGCCAGCATGTAGCCGAACGGCTCGGCCCGCGACTGGGCCAGGCCGCCTTCGGCGACGGCGGCCGAGGCGCCCATCACCGTCTCGGCCCCGAACCAGGTGGCGAACAGGGAGACGGCCAGCACCATGGGCCCAAGGGTGCGTCCGGCGACCAGATAGTCGGCCTCGCCGGTCATCCGCCGCGAGGCCCAGACGCCGACCGCCAGCTGGATCAGCACATAGGCGACGATCGCCCCGATCAGCATGGTCCCCCCTCCGCGCCGGGCGTCAGGCCGGCGGCAGGGCGGCAGCGATCCGCGCGGCCAGCCCCTTCAGCGTCTCGGCGTCGGCCATCGGCGCCTGGGCGTGGCCCTTGAGCGGCCGGTCGGCCCAGCGGGGGATGACGTGGAAATGCAGGTGGAAGACGGTCTGGCCGCCGGCCTCGCCGTTGAACTGCATGATGCTGAAGCCGTCCGGGCGCAGGGCCTCGACCACCGCCCGGGCGGTGCGCTGGACCGCCGCGGTCAGGGCGGCCAGGTCCTCCGGCTCGATCTCCAGCAGGTTGCGGGCGGTCGAGGTCCTGGAGACCACGAGCACATGGCCTTCGGACTGGGGAAACACGTCCATGAAGGCGAGGACCCGGTCGTCCTCCCACACCTTCACCGCCGGCATGTCGCCGCGCAGGATCCTGGCGAAGATGTTGTCGGGGTCGTAGGCGCCGGTCAGGCTCATGGCTGGCCTCCTGGGTGGACGGTCGGTGGTAGCAAACCGGGCCGCACGGACAAGCTCAAGCGCCGCGGCCGCGGAAGGGCGAATATTCGGCCTCGAGCAGCGCCATCTCGGCCTCCACCGCCGGCCGTTCGCGCTCGAGATAGCGGGCGACCGGCGCGCGCAGGGCCGGGTCGGCGATCCAGTGGGCGGAATAGACCGGCCGGGGCAGGTAGCCGCGGGCGATCTTGTGTTCGCCCTGGGCCCCGGCCTCGACGCGCGACAGGCCCCGTTCGATGGCGAACTCGATGGCGCGGTAATAGCAGAGCTCGAAATGCAGGAAGGGCACGTCCTCCAGCGCCCCCCACTGGCGGCCGTACAGGGCCTCGTCGCCGATCAGGTTCAGGGCCCCGGCGATCGGCCGGCCGTCGCGGAAGGCCATTACCAGGGCGATGCGGTCGGCCATGCGCTCGCCGATCAGGCTGAAGAAGGTCCGGGTCAGGTAGGGCCGGCCCCACTTGCG
>CAZQBJ010000052.1:0-12164 GCA_964591465.1 uncultured Brevundimonas sp. | reverse complement strand
CCGGCACCATCACGCGCCTGGCGGACGCCGGCGTCAGCATCACCCTCACGGACGAGCGGGCGCTGGAGCTCGTAGCCCAGGCCGACCTGCCACGGACCCTGCAGGTGCAGATCGGGGTGGACACGGGCATGGGGCGCCTGGGCCTGCCGCCCAGCGGCTTGGCTCAGCTTGCAGCCGCCGTGCTGAAGCGGCGGAAGCTGGAGTTGGGCGGGGTGTGGACCCACTTCGCCGATTCGGACAGCGACGACCGCTCCTTCACCCTCACCCAGCTGGAGCGCTTCCGGGAGGGGCTGGCGGCGCTGGAAGCTGCCGGCATCACCCCGCCGCTGGTGCACGCCGCCAACTCCGCCGCCATCGCCGCCTACCCCGAGGCGCACCTCGACATGGTGCGCGCCGGCATAGTGCTCTACGGTCACCACGCCTCGCCGACCATCGAGCGGCTCTATCCACCTCTGCGGCCCGCCATGCGCTTCGAGGCGCCCGTGACGTTCGTGAAGCGCGTGGCCGCTGGCACGCCCCTCTCCTACGGCGGCCTGTGGCGCGCGCCGCGGGACACCACCATCGCCACGTTGCGGGTGGGTTACGCGGACGGCTACCCCCGGCAGCTCACGGGCCACGGCTGGGTCAGCCTGCGGGGCCGGAGCTGCCAGGTGGCGGGCCGGGTCTGCATGGACCAGCTGATGATCGACGTGGGCGACCTTCAGGACGTGACCCCCGGCGAGCGCGCGGTGCTGTGGGGCCCGGACGGACCGGACGCGGAGAGCCTGGCCCGCGCCTTCGGCACGGTGAGCTACGAGCTGCTCACCGGCGTCGGGGCGCGCGTGCCGCGCGTTCACGTAGGCTGACAGCAGGCGGGTTGCTGAGTACGTGGGCTGGTGAGCCGCTAGCTACGTGGTCTGCGTGCTGCCCGCCCGCTCCAGCGGTTGCCGTAGGGGCGCTCGTTCAGGCCGAGCTCAAGCTTCGGCCCCGGGGGCAGCCGCCATACCGGCCTCCCCTTCACTCGGCTGCTCCGCCGGCGGCGGCTCGGCCTCCTCGACCTCAGGGCTGGCCAGCACCGTCTGCACACGCCGCTCGTCGCCGCTCTGCACGGTGAAGGTCACGCCCTCCACGGTGACCGACTCGCCGGGCTGCGGGATGCGGTCCAGCTCGCCGATGAGGAAGCCCGCCACGGTGTCGTAGTCGCCGTCATCGTCGAAACCGATGCCCAGGACGTCGGCCACGTTCTCCATGTTGGCCGTGCCCTGCAGTTGGTAGGTGCCGTCGCCCAGGTCGATGATCTCCTCGACCTCGTCGTCGTCGGTCTCGTCGTAGATCTCGCCCGTGATCTCCTCGATGATGTCCTCGAGCGTGACGACGCCAGCCATGCCGCCGAACTCGTCGACCACGATGGCCACGTGGTTCTTGCGCATGCGCATGTCGCGCAGCAGGCTGAGGATGGAGAGCGTCTCGGGCACGAACTGAGCGGAGCGCATGATGTCCGCCGCGGTGGTGCCGTTGATGGCCGTGGCCTCACCCAGGTAAGGCAGCAGGTCGCGCGCGTACACAACGCCCTTGATGTCGTCGATGTTCTCGCCGTACACGGGCAGGCGGCTGTAGCCGTGCTCGGTAACGAGGCCCTGCAGCTCCATGAGAGACGCCGGGGCCTTGACCGCTATCACGTCCACGCGCGGGGTCATGACCTCGCGCACCACGGTCTCTTCCAGATCGATGACGCCGCGGATCATCTCCTGCTCCTGCGCCTCGAGCGCCCCGGCCTCCTCGGCGGAGCGGAGCATCATGCGCAGTTCGTCGGGCGACATGATGGTGTCGGCGGTGGGCTGCAGTTTGAGGAGCTTGAGCACCTGACCGGTGAGCCAGGTGAAGCCTATGCCCAGCGGGTAGACGACGATGGAGAGGTAGTAGACGGGCAGGATGACGATCTTGGACACCGCCACCGGGTGATGCACCGCTATGGACTTCGGCGTGATCTCGCCGAACACGAGGATGAGGATGGTGGTCACGGCCGTGGCGATGGTGACGGCCAGCGACTCGCTGCCACCTCGCGCCAGCGTGACCTGCAGGCTAACCTGCGTGACCAGCGCCGTGAAGGCGATGTTGACCACGTTGTTGGCTATCAGCAGCGTGGTGATGAAACGGGTGGGATGCTTCTCGAGCACACCGTAGGCGTGGGCCGACGGCGAGCCGCTGTCGCGCAGCTCGCGCACCTTCCAGCTGCCGATGGCCGTGAGGGCCGTCTCGGAGGCCGACATGAGGCCCGAGAGCAGCAGGAGGAGCAGGAACACCACGATCTGCACGGCGCCCACTCCCGCTTCCTCGGGCGCCGCGACCTGGGCGAAGGCCAGGCTCGCGATTACGATTGGGATTGTGATGACTGTGGCGACGCGCGTTAAGCGTCGCGATCGTTCCGGAGGTTTGTCTTCCATCAGTTGGGGGGATTCTAGCACAGCGAAGTACGTTTCAAGCATCTCCACAGTGCATTACGAAACAGCCGCCGGACTCCCCTTCACGCCTCCCTCGCCTCGCTGCGCGGCACCGGCCCGCGTGGCTTCCGGAGGGTAGCCGCCCCGGGTCCGCCAGGGGGTATGCTCGCCAACCGAGATGGACGAGAGCGAGCACACACCCTCGGGGATATTCGTAGCCGTGGCCGGCAACATCGGGTCCGGTAAATCCAGCCTCACGCGCGTGCTGTCGGAGCGCTTCCACCTGGCACCCGTGTACGAGGCGGTGGACGAGAACCCCTACCTCGAGGACTTCTACGCGGACATGCCGCGCTACGCTTTCCACTCCCAGATCTTCTTCCTGGCCGCCCGGCTGAAGCAGCACCTGCGCGAGGTCAACCCGGGCCGGCGCGTGGTGCAGGACCGCACGGTGTACGAGGACGCCGCCATCTTCGCCCGCCTGCTGCACGAGGACGGCGTGATGGACGACCGCGACCACGCTTCCTACCGCACCCTCTACGACGCCGTCTCCGCCGCACTCAGGCCGCCGGACTTACTTATCTATCTACGCGCCAGCTTGCCCACCCTGAAGCGCCACATAGCCCAGCGCGGTCGCAGCTACGAGGCCGACATCGACGACCGCTACCTGGAGCGGTTGGGCGACCTCTACGAGCGCTGGATCGAGGACTACTCCCTCTCGCCCGTGGTCGTCGTGCCAGCCGACGACCTGGACTTCGTGAACTCCGATGCCGACCTGAGGCGCGTGCTGGACCTGGTGGAGCGCAACGGCCTCACGGCGCCGGTGATGGTCTGAGGCTCCCCCCTTGAGCAACCCGAGAGACCCCGCGGTCACGCCCCCCATGAACCTGGGCGCGCTGCTGGAAGACGCCCGCGGACAGGCGCCCGAACTCTTCGCCGTCGGCCGCTGGCCGAGCGCCGACACACTGCGCCTCTTCGAGGTGACCGGGGTGGCGCAGGACCACCGGCGCGTAGCGCGTGGCAACATGTTCGTGGCCCGGCGCGGCGCCAGGTTCGATGCCCACCAGCACCTGGCGGAAGCCGTTGCCGCCGGAGCGGTGGTGCTGGTCGGCGAGCGCGCCCCCGAGGAGGTGGGAGCGCTCGGCGCCCCCTACGTGCAGGTCAGCGACTCGCGTGCCGCCCTGCCCTACCTGGCCGCCGCCTTCCACCGGCACCCCAGCCGCGCCATGCGCGTGGTGGGCGTGACGGGCACGGACGGCAAGACGACCACCAGCTACCTCACGCACTGGCTGCTCTCCGCCACGCTGCGCTCCAGCCTCTCCAGCACCGCCGGGCTCTACCTGGGGGAGGAGGAGCTGCCGCCGGAAGAGGGGCACTTCACCACACCCGAAGCCACCGAGGTGCAGGCGCTGCTCGCCCGCTTCGCCCGTGCGGGCGCCACGCACGCGGTGCTGGAGTCCAGTTCGCACGGCTTCGCCCTCGGGCGGCTCGACGCCGTGCGGTACGCGGTGGGGGTCTTCACGAACCTGGCCTCCGAGCACATGGACTTCCACGGCAACTACGACGCCTACGCGGCCGCCAAGGCCACCCTCATGCAACGCGCGTCGTTCTCGGTCCTCAACCGCGACGACGCGGCCTACGACCGCTTCAGGGCCGCCGCAGGGAGCCAGGGCGTGGTGACCTACGGCGAGCACCCGGAGGCCGACGTGCGGCTGGCGGCGGTGCAGCAGGACGCGGCTGGCCTGACCCTCGATCTGAGGGTCCATGGCCAGCAGGTAGCGGCCCACGTGCCGATGGTGGGCTTGTACAACGCCCATAACGCCGCCGCCGCGCTGGCCGTGGCCCTCCACGAGGGCGTGCCGCTGGGTAGAGCCGTGGAGCGCCTAGCCTCGTTCCCTGGCGTGCCGGGCCGCATGCAACTGGTGGCCAGCCAGCCCACGGTCATCGTGGACTTCGCCCACACGGCCCCGGCGCTGGCCAAGGCGCTGGCGGCCGTAAGGCGTCCGGAGGGCAGGCTGATCGTGGTGGTGGGCTCAGCCGGCGAGCGCGATCCCACCAAGAGGGCGCCGCTGGGCCGAGCGGCCGTGGAGGGCGCCGACTTCGCCATCTTCACCGAGGAGGACAGCCGCTCCGAGGACGTGCACGAGATCCTCGCCCTCATGGCCGACGGGGCCATGTCGGCGGGCGCGGCGGAAGGCGAACGCTTCGTGCTGCAGCCCGACCGCACCGAGGCCATCCGTGAGGCCGTGCGCCTCGCCGGCCCGGCCGACGTGGTGCTGCTAGCGGGCAAGGGGCACGAGCGCACGCTCGAGCGCGCCAACAGGACACTGCCCTGGGACGAGGCGGCCGTGGCGCGTCAGGCGGTGGCGGAGCTCTAGGCCGCGGGGCGCGGACGCGCCTGGTGCAGGACGGTGGAGCGGCAAGGCGCGGCGACGCCGAGCCGGAGCCTGCCGCGCGGGACGAACGGGCCGCGACTGCCGTAGCATGGTTCTCATGCCACAGGTTCGCGCCATAGACATGATCCTGACCAAGCGTGCCGGCGAAGAGCACGACCCGGCCGAGCTCGCGGCCTTCGTGGATGCCTACACCGCCGGCCAGGTTCCCGACTACCAGATGTCCGCCTGGCTGATGGCCGTCTGCTGGCGCGGCATGAGCGAGGCGGAGACGGCCGCGCTGACCCGCGCCATGGCCGAGTCCGGCGAGCTCCTGGAGCTGCACGACCTGACCGACACGGTGGACAAGCACTCGACCGGAGGCGTGGGCGACAAGACCACGCTGGTCCTGGCGCCCCTGCTGGCAGCCATGGGCGGCACTGTGGCCAAGATGAGCGGCCGCGGGCTGGGCCACACGGGCGGCACCGTGGACAAGCTGGAGAGCATCCCGGGCTTCCGTACGGACCTGAGCGAAGAGGCGTTCCTGGACCAGGCGCGGAAGGTCGGCGTGGTGGTTACGGGCCAGTCCAAGGACCTAGCGCCCGCCGACGGCATGCTCTACGCCCTGCGCGACGCCACGGGCACGGTGGAATCGCTTCCCCTCATCGCCAGCTCCATCATGAGCAAGAAGCTGGCGGGCGGGGCTCACTCCATGGTGCTCGACGTGAAGGTGGGCTCCGGGGCCTTCATGAAGACACTGGACGACGCGCGTCTGCTGGCCGAGGCCATGGTCTCCATCGGCCGTCACGCCGGCCGCGAGGTGCGCGCGGTCATCTCCAACATGTCCGAACCGCTGGGGCTAGCGGTGGGCAACGCGCTCGAGGTGGAGGAGGCGGTGCGCTGCCTGCAGGGCGAGGGGCCCGCCGATCTGCGGGAGCTGAGCCTCACGCTGGCGAGCGAGGTGTTGGCCGCCGCTGGCCTGCCGAGCAGCCGGGAGGAGCTGCTCGACGCCATAGGCAGCGGCCGGGCCTTCGAGAAGATGGAGGAGTGGGTGGCGGCGCAGGGCGGCGACCCGGCCGCTCTGGGCCGGCTGGAACGCGCACCGGGTGAATGGCACCTCCGGGCCGGGCGCTCCGGCGTGGTGTCGGGCCTAGACGCTCTCTCCGTGGGCCGGGCGGCCGGCGCCCTGGGGGGCGGCCGCAGCCGCAAGGACGAAGCGATCGACATGGGTGTGGGTGTGGTGCTCCACCGGAAGGTGGGTCAGGAGGTGGAGGAAGGGGAAGCGCTGCTCACGGTCTACCACCGTGATGGGCGCGGGCTGGAGCAGGCGCAGAAGCTCCTCGAGCAGGGCGTCGGGATAGCCGACTCCGCAACGGCCGCCGAACTGGTGCTGGTACGCGGCATAGGGCGCTGAAGCCCTCGTGAGGGGCGCCACGTAGCACCTCCGCCCGGGCGGCCCGCGGAGCGCGCCCAGCACCCTCCCTTCGGCCTCGAACGACTAGGCTGCATGCGCTTAGTGACTCACGGAACCTTGACACTCCGCCTCTAGGGGGGCTAAACTAGCTTTTGCGTCTGAGCGACGCGGGGTGGAGCAGTCTGGTAGCTCGTCGGGCTCATAACCCGAAGGTCACAGGTTCAAATCCTGTCCCCGCAACCAAATAGACCGGTAGAACCCCGGAGGTTTCCCCTCCGGGGTTCTACCGTTGGGTGCCGTGGCGCGGCGGGAACCCGACGGAGGGTAGAAGTGCCCACACCGACGTCAGCATGGCGGACGGCCGAACCCGCCACCGCGGGATACGATGTACGCCTTGAGAACCATGGAACCCGCATGAACCAGACGACAGGAAACACCCCTCCCGAACCGAACCTGCAGCCCGTAGCGAACCTAGGACGCCCACCAGCCACCCGCCGCCAACTGCCGCCGTTGCTGCTGCTGATAGTCGTGGGTTCGCTGATGACCATGTCGGCGCTGGCCACCGACGTCATGCTCCCGGCCTTCCCGGCCATGGCAACCCACTTCGGCGTGGAGGAGGCCACCATCCAGCTGGTGGTGAGCGTCTTCATGATCGGCTACGCCCTGCCGCAGCTGCTGATCGGCTCGCTGGCGGACAGGTTCGGCAGGCGCCGCGTGCTGCTGGCAGGCCTCGCCGTCTACTTCGTGGGCTCCCTCGTCTGCCTGCTGGCACCCAGCCTCACCATGCTGCTGGTGGGCCGGTTCATCCAGGGGTTGGGCTGCGCCACCGGTCCCATCCTCTCCCGCGCCGTACTGCGCGACCTCTACAGCGGGGCGCAACTGGCGCGCATGATGTCCTACGCCATGATCGTCTTCTCCTCCGCCCCGCTGCTGGCGCCCGCCATCGGCGCCCTCATGCTGCGCTTGTGGTCGTGGGAGTCCACCTTCGTGTTCCTCCTCCTCGTGGCCGTGGCGCTCACCCTGCTGGTGCTGTACGTACTGCCGGAGACGCTCGAGACGCCGGATGAGGACGCCTTCAAGCCGCAGAGCGTGTGGCGCAACGTGCGTGTCGTCATGGCCGACCCGCGCTCGGGCTGGTCGGTGGCGTTCCTCACCTTCGTCTACGGCGGCCTGATGGCGTACCTTCTGGCCTCGCCCAGCCTCTACATCGGCTACTTCGGCCTGGGGCCCGAGGGCTTCGCCGTGGTCTTCGCGCTGGTCGCCACCACCACGCTGCTCACGCAGCCCATCAACGCCCGCCTGCTGCAGCGCTTCACGCCGCAGCAGATCGCGGCCACCGCCTTGCCGGGCTACCTGTTCGCAGGCGTGCTGCTTCTCGCGCTCTCGCTCAGCGGTGTGCTCACCCTGCCCCTCTTCGTGCTGTGCATGATCACCTTCTTCGCTTCCTTCTCGTTCGTGATGGGCAACGGCACGACCATGCTGCTCGACCCGCACAAGACCAGGGCGGGAGTTGCCTCGGGACTGATGGGCTTCCTGCAACTGGCCATCGGCACCGGCCTCGGTACGCTGGTAGCGCGCTACGCCACGGCGGACCCCACCGCGTTGGCAGCCGGCTACATAGCGTTGGCCCTGCTCTCCTTCACGGCGTTCCGCTTCGCGCTGCGCGGCGGCGGCCGGGTGCAGGAGCGGCTAACATGACCTCCTACGAAGCCCCGCCCTACGACACGGGGCACAGGCTCCATCACGCGCGGACCCCGCACGAAGCACGGCGGCGCGCACGACACGAGAGGATGACCTCAGGGTGACAGAGACGCAGGGCGACAACTTGGAGAGCCCGCTGGAGGCTCCGGAGGAAGCGGGGACGCGCTCAGGCTTCGTGGCCATCGTCGGCAAGCCCAACGTCGGCAAGTCCACGCTGCTGAACACCATGCTGGGCGTGAAGGTGGCCCCCATAACCCCCAAGCCGCAGACCACGCGGCGCGGCGTCCGGGGGGTGTACACGGAAGAAGGCAAGCAGCTGGTGTTCGTGGACACGCCCGGCTTCCACCGCACCAGCAAGTCCGCGCTGGACCAGGCCATGCACCGCGCCGTGCACGACGCCATAGTGGACGTGGACGCCGTGCTGTGGGTGGTGGACCTGCGCCGCCCGCCCAACGACGAGGACAAGCAGGTGGCGCGCCTGCTGGGCAACCTCAAGGACACTCCCATCATCCTGGTGGGCAACAAGGTGGACGCCGCCAAGTACCCCGACGAGGCGCTGCAGCTCTACAAGGACCTGGCGCCGCACGTGGAGCGCGCGCTGGCCATCTCCGCCCTCAACGACCCGGAGGCCGTGTACGCCCTGCGGGAGGACCTCATGGACCGCCTGGAGGAGGGGCCGTTCTTCTTCCCCTCCGACATCCGCTCCGACCAGACGCGCGAGGAGTGGGCCGCCGAGCTCATCCGCGAGGCCGCCATGATCCACCTGCGGGAGGAGATCCCGTACTCCGTGGCCGTGCAGGTGGTGGAGTGGACCGACCCCGAACCGGGCGAGGACCGCCCGGTGGTGATAGTGGCCGAGATCTGGGTGGAGAAGAGCGGGCACCGCCGCATGGTGATCGGCAAGGGCGGCGCCATGATCAAGGAGATCGGCAAGATGGCGCGCAAGCAGCTGGAGATCTTCATGCAGCAGCGGCTCTACCTCGAGCTGGAGGTCGTGGTGCGCAGCGACTGGCGCGAGGACCGCGAAGCCCTCCGCGAGCTGGGTTACGAGCCTTGAGCATCGCGGCACGCTGGCGCTCCCTCGCGCGCCTGCCCGCTCCCCGCGGGCGCGACGCCATGCCCGGCGTCTACGAGGTGGCCGACGAGGAGAAGCGCGTGATCTACATCGGCCAGTCCGCCACCGACGTGCCGAACCGCCTGCGCCAGCACCTGGCCCGCGGCGGTTGCGTGGCCCAGCACGGCGTGTACTGGCGCTACGAGTACAGCCGCGTGCCCCAGGCCGACGAGGCGGACCTGCTGGCCGCACACGTGGAGCAGCACGGCGAGTTGCCGCCCTGCAACCGCGCCACACCCCTCACACGCGACGCCCGCAGACGTGCGGCGGAACTGTTCGGTTCCACCTCCGACTGAGCGGGTTCACCTCCCTGCTCTCATACATGGTCCGCAGCCTTAACGAACCTCTAACGGCTCTCGACTCCCACGTGACCGATGCATTTAGAGCCCATGCCTATCGTCCTAGAGTGAAAACAACGACTTGTGAGCCCGATTTCACCGTGATATAACCGGGCAGGCGAGGAGTTAGTACGTCTTCTCAGATTTCGGTTTGGAGGGTTTGAATGCGCAAGTTCCTGATTGCCCTGATCGCTGTCGCCACCCTCGGCGCCGGCACCGCGTTCGCTCAGTCCGGTTACTGGGCTGGTTTCAGCGTCGGTTACCCGGGTGCCGCACTTCACTTCGGTATCGAGGACGTGACACCGAACCTCGGTGTGCGCGTCAACGCTGGCTACAACTACATCGGTAGCGGCTTCGCCCTTGGCCTGGACGCCCTCTACGATCTGGACGTCGACACCGGCACCACCCCCATCGACGTCTACGTCGGCGGCGGCCTCGGTCTCGGCATCGGCTCCGGCATCGACGTGGCCATCAACGCCTTCGTGGGTGGCGAGTTCCGCCTCGTGGACGCTGGCCTGCCCCAGGGCGGCATCTTCCTCGAAGCCGGCCCCTCGTTCTCCCTCTCCCCCTTCGCCTTCGGCATCATCGGGCGCCTGGGCTTCAACTACCACTTCTGAGTAGTTAGTCGCCCTCCAGCAGGGTGAACTGATAACCAAGACAGCGCCCCGCGATAGAACGCGGGGCGCTTCTCTCATGGCTCGTGGCGGTCGGAGCCGGTGCTGCTAGTCGGGCTGGCGGCAGCCGGACCTCACCCCACCAGGTAGAGCAGCTCCATGATGGCGCCGGGGATGTCGGCCGCCTTGAGCCCGCGCTTCTTGATGCTGAAGCCGGGCGGGTAGGTGGTGGGCTCCACCGAGAACGCCAGGCCCTTCATGCGCTTGGCGTCGTAGTCGAGGGTCTCCAGGGCCGAGTCGAAGCTGAGCTGCACGTCCGTCATGTGCTCCTTGATGGTGGCCACGCCCTTGGCGCCGGCCAGCAGGCGCAGGCGGGCTAGGTCCAAGAACGCCTTGACCTCGGGCGGGAACGGCCCGTACGCCTCGCGCATCTCGCGAGCTATGTGGCTCACCTCGGCCAGACTGATGGTCTCCGCCAGGCGGCCGTAGAAGTTGATGCGCACGGCGTCGTCCTGGATGTAGGTGGGGCTCAGGCGGGCGTCCAGGTCGAGGTCCACCGTCACCTGTGGCACCTCCGCAGCGCGCTGCTCGCCCTTCAGCTTGGCGATCTCCTCCGCCAGCATCTCCGTGTAGACCTCCAGCGAGACGGCGCTGACGTGGCCGTGCTGCTCGGGCCCCAGCAGGTTGCCCACCCCGCGGATCTCCATGTCCTTCTCCGCCAGCAGGTGGCCCGAGCCCAGGTCGTTCAGTTCGGCGATGGCGTAGAGGCGCCGCTGCGCCTGCTCCGTCAGCCGGCCCGGGTAGAGCATGTAGGCCCACGCCTCCGTCTGCCGGCGCCCCACCCGGCCGCGCAGCTGGTAGAGCTGCGCCAGGCCCAGTCGATCCGCACGTTCGATGACCAGAGTGTTGGCACCGGTGATGTCCAGGCCCGACTCCACGATGGTGGTGGAGAGCAGCACGTCGTAGGCGCCCTCCTCGAAGCCGATCATTATCTCCTCGAGCTCGTCCTCGTTCATCTGGCCGTGCGCCACCCCGATGCGCGCCTCGGGCACCAGTTCGTTGAGCGTGCGTGCCCTGAGGCCGATGCTGCCGATGCGGTCGTGGATGTAGAACACCTTGCCGCCCCGCTCCAGCTCGCCCAGGATGGCCTCGCGCACCACCATGGGGTCGTAGGGCTGCAGCACCGTCTGGATGGGCTTGCGCCCCTCGGGGGGCGTGGCTATCTGCGACACGTCGCGCAGGCCCACCAGGCTCATGTAGAGCGTGCGCGGGATGGGGGTAGCGGACAGCGAGAGCACGTCGAGGTTGGCCTTCAGCCCCTTGAGCCGCTCCTTCTGGCCCACCCCGAAGCGGTGCTCCTCGTCCACCACCAGCAGTCCTAAGTTCTTGTAGACGATGGCCTCGTTCAGCAGCCGGTGCGTGCCCACCACCACATCGACCGTGCCCTCCTTGAGGCCCTTCAGGGTGTCCCTGGCCTGGGCGTCGGAGGTGAAACGCGAGAGCATCTCCACGTTCACGGGCAGCCCGGCGAAGCGCTCCTGGAAGGTGAGGTAGTGCTGCCGCGCCAGCACGGTGGTGGGCACCAGCACCGCCACCTGCGCTCCGTTGCCCACCGCACGGTGAGCGGCCCTGATGGCCACCTCGGTCTTGCCGAAGCCCACGTCGCCCGACACCAGGCGGTCCATGGGCACCGTGCGCTCCATATCGGTCAGGACCTCCGTGACCGAGCGCGCCTGGTCGGGGGTAAGGGTGAAGGGGCAGTTCTCCTCTATCAGCTCGTCCCACTCCGGCTGCGGCGGGAAGGCGGTGCCCTCGCTCACCTGCCTCTGGGCGTAGGTCTTGATCAGCTCGGCCGCCAGCTTCTCGGCGCTGGCCCGCGCCTTCTCGCGCGCCCGGGCCCACTCGTTGGTGCCCAGGGTGGAGAGGCGCGGCGGGTCGTCCGTGGTGCCCGGGTGCCGCCTGAGCAGGGGCAGCAGCTCCACCGGCAGGTAGAGCTTGCCCTCACCGGCGTAGCGCAGGTTGAGGTAGTCGCGCGTGACTCCAACCACCTGGCGCGGCTCGAGGCCCATGAAGCGGCCGATGCCGTGATCGGGGTGGATGAGGTAGTCGCCCACGGTCAACTGCGAGGCGTCCGCCACCCGCTTGCCGCCCACGTGGCGCGGCTTGCGGTCGCCCTGGTAGCCGTACAGCAGCT
>CAZQBJ010000051.1:0-12437 GCA_964591465.1 uncultured Brevundimonas sp. | reverse complement strand
GGCATCGGCTCGAAGCTGATCTCGAAGGACCTGATTGAGGCGAAGGACTGGGCCGGGCTCGAGGCGCGAGTGCGCCGCACCGTGCAGACCATCGCCGACATTCGAAAGGACGCCTGACGTGGCCGACCCCGTGCTGAACATCCGTCCAGCCAGCGAAACCCGCTGGGACTGCGCCGCTTTGGGCGAGGTCATGCTGCGGTTCGACCCGGGCTTCGGCCGGGTGCGCAATGCGCGGACCTTCCAGGTGTGGGAAGGCGGCGGCGAGTACAATGTGGCGCGCGCCATGCGCAAATGCTGGGACCGCCGCTCGACGGTGGTCACCGCCCTGCCGGTGAACGACCTCGGCTGGCTGGTCGAGGATTGCATCATGCAGGGCGGCGTGGACATGAGCCACGTGATCTGGCGCGAGTTCGACGGCCTGGGCCGCAACACCCGCGTCGGGCTGAACTTCACCGAGAAGGGGTTCGGGGTGCGGCCGGCGCTGGGCTGTTCGGACCGCGGCCATTCGGCGGCCTCGCAGATCCGGCCCGGCGAGGTGAACTGGGACAGGCTGTTCGGCGAAGAGGGCGTGCGCTGGTTTCACACCGGCGGCATCTTCGCGGCCCTGGCCAGCAACACGGCCGAGACGGTGATCGAGGCGGTCGAGGCGGCGCGCCGGTACGGCACGATCGTCTCGTACGACCTCAACTACCGGCCCAGCCTGTGGAAGTCGCAGGGCGGGCCCGAGGCGGCGCGACGGATCAACCGGGATATCGCCCGCCATGTCGATGTGATGATCGGCAACGAGGAGGACTACACCGCCTGCCTGGGACTGGAGGTCGAGGGCCTGGATGAGCATATCAGCGCCATTGATCCCAGCAATTTCAAGAAGATGATCCGCAAGGCGGTGGAGGAGTTCCCCAATTTCAAGGTGGCCGCCAACACCCTGCGCAACGCGCGCACCGCCAGCCTGAACGACTGGTCGGCCATCCTGTACGCCGACGGCCGGTTCTATGAATCGGTCATGCGGGAGAATCTCGAAATCTATGATCGGGTCGGCGGCGGCGACGGCTTCGCCTCGGGCGTCGCCTACGCCTTCCTGGAAGGGAAGGGCCCCCAGGCGGCGGTGGACTACGGGGCTGCCCACGGCGCGCTGGCCATGACCACCCCGGGCGACACCTCGATGGTCAAGGCGGCTGAGGTCGAGGCGCTGATCAAGGGCAAGGGCGCGCGGGTCATCCGCTGAGCTGTCAGGAGCCCGGCTGGACGTAGGGCACCCGGGCGAAGAGCTCCCGCTCGGCGCCGCGCGGATCGTCGGCCATGCGGGGCGGCAGGTCCAGGATCAGCGTCTGACGCCGCGGCAGCTCATAGGGCGCCCAGCGCGGCAGGCCCGGATGGTTTGGGTCGCCGGTGCGGGCGAAAGCGGCGAAGGCGCGGCTCATCAGGTCGGCCATCGGCTGCCCGCCGGGGCCCTCCACCCGCGATCCGGGCGCGTCGATGGTGTCGAACACCAGCGGGATGTCGGCGGTGTGGGGCGCGCCAAGCCGCCCGCCCTCGAAGGCCGAGGCCCAGTCCAGCTGATAGACGAAGGCCGGCGATCCCTGCCGCGCCCGCGCTTCGGCCTCGATGATCGCCGCCCGCCACGAGCGGGCCGCGGTGGTGGCGGCGAAGAACACCTCGCTGGGACTGTAGTGCGGATACAGCCGCCGGTACTCGGCGATCACCGTCTCGGGCGCGATGTCGACCCGCATGTTGGCGAAGGTCATCCGGCCGGGCAGGTCGTCCCAGCCCAGGGCGAAATTGGCCGGGTCGCCGGCAAGGAAGGCGCGGGTCTCGTCGCGGGTGTTGCCGATGATCATCGGGATCGCCGCCGACTGGGGCGGGGCGTCCGGATAGAAGGGGTGGCGGGGCAGGGTGCGGTCGTCCAGCACGGGGCCGAAATAGAGCCCGCCGAAGCCGAGGATCGGATCCTCGATGGCGGCGGCTTCCAGCAGGCGCTCGGCCGGCAGGTGCGCGACCTCGGCCGCCCGCTCGGGCGGCAGGCCCAGGGCGTCCAGCCAGGCCTGGGTGCGGCGGGTGGCGTTCATCGGTCCCGAGGCGGTGACCTGCTGGCCGCTCATGGTCGCCGCCCGGTGGAACAGTCCGGCCGCGGCTGGGGTGGCCATCAGGGTGGCGATCTTGGCCCCGCCGCCGGACTGGCCGAAGACCATGACCCGCTCCGGATCGCCGCCGAAGGCGGCGATGTTCGCCCGGACCCAGCGCAGGGCGAGGATAAGGTCCAGCTGCCCGGCGTTGCCCGAATCGGCGAACGGGTCGCCGGCCAGGCGCGCCAGGTAGGCGTAGCCGAACAGGTTCAGGCGGTGATTGACGGTGACCACCACCACATCGTTGCGCCGGGCCAGGCGAGCGCCGTCGTACAGCGGGCTGGAGCCCGAGCCGGTCGCATAGGCGCCGCCGTGGACATAGACCATCACCGGCCGGCGCGCCGCGCCGAGCCCGGGCGTCCAGACGTTGAGGAACAGGCAGTCCTCGCTCTGGTTCGGCTCGGCGCCGCGCTGGGGCGAGGCCGGACCGTAGTCGACCGCCTCGCGCACCTCGGTCCAGGGCGCGGGCGGAGCGGGGGGCTGGAAGCGGCGCGGGGCGGTGTCGGCCCCATAGCGGACGCCGCGAAACACCTGCACCCCATCCGCAGTGAAGCCGCGCACGGGGCCGGCGCGGGTGCGCACGACCGGGCTGGGCGGGACGGCCCGGGCCGGCGGGGCCACGAGGGCGGCCCCGACGCCCGCGACGCCGCCGGCCATGATCCGGCGTCGGGTCAGATCAGGCGACATGGCGGCAGCTAAGCAGCTCTGACCACCGGTGTCATCCCTGCGCCGCAAGGGGCCTGCGCCGGCGGCCATGGCCGGCGCAGGCCGTGTCGCACCCTAGAACCGCCAGCGGAGGTTGGCGCCGAAGGTGTGGTTCTCGGTTCGGTCTCCGACCTCGGCGGTGTAGCCGACGCGGGCCGAGAAGCCGTCGTCCCCGGCCACCGTCAGATTCACCCCGGCGCGCCAGGCGTCGCTGTCGAAGGCCGTGCCGATGTTGGCCGGCAGGGCCGCGGCGTTGGCGCCCAGCAGGCGGAACGGCGCGTCGATGCGGTCCTCGGAGTGGAACAGGGCCCCGACGTTGAAGGTCACCGCCGCCCGGCGGGCGGCGTCCTCCTGCAGCACGGCGCCAAAGGTCAGTTCCGGATTGAGGGTGCCGAAGGTCTGGGTCTGGCCCAGGGCCTCGACGCCGAGGCCGGCGATGCCTTCTTCGGTGAAGCCTTCCTGGTGCAGCATGGTGATCCAGCCGTTCAGGGCCGGCCGCAGGAACAGGGCGCCGTTGCGCAGGGTGTGAGCCACGTGGGCCCCAGCCTGCAGGTAGCCGGTCTCCGGCTCGGAGCGGGCGACCCCGGGGCTGAACACGTCGACCCGCCGATCGGTCTCGAGCCACTGCCAGCCGCCGGAGGCGGTCAGGCCGAACTCGGCGCCGTTGGCGACGATGCGGCGCAGGCCCAGGCCAAGGTTCAGGCCGCTGCCCTGGGTGTGGGCCCGCGACCGGTCGACCCGCATGTCGAGATAGTCGTACCCGACGGCGCCGGCGATCGACCACTCGTCGTCGATCGGCCGCTCGAAGCCGGTGCGGAACGAGACCGTGGTGGCGTCGACCGCGAAGTCCTGGAAATCGCCCGCCTGATCGGTCGAGACGGTCTGCATCTCCGCCCAGACGCACTGTTCACGCACGGTCGCCATGCCCGTGCCGCAGGTGAACATCTGCCGCGCGAAACTGTTGGCCGAAGCGAACTGGGTGTGCAGCGGGGCCAGGTGCGGCTCCGGATTCAGCTCCTGGAAGATGGAGGCGTACAGGGCCTCGTCGCCGGCCTGCAGATTGCCGATCAGGGCCATCAGCTGGCCGATGCCCGACGAGCCGCCCAGGTCGATGGCGCGGTCCATGTGGCCGCCCAGCACCTGGCCGTCCTCGTTGAGGAAGCTCTGGCCGAAATTGGTGGTGAACGACAGGTGCACCCCCTGGGCGTCGGCCCGGACGCTGTAGTCCATGGCCAGGGTGTCGGTGATCTCCAGCCCGTTGTCGACGCCCAGGCCGCCGGTGGCGAACAGGGTCACCTCGTCGCTGTTTTCCAGCCAGGTCAGGGTGACGTCGCCCGTGCCGTCGACGATGGCGTCGCCGGTGACATTGACCCGGTCCGAGGCGTAGGGGCCGAAGGCGACGTCGAACGCCATGTGGCCGTCGGCCGTCTGGATGAAGTTTCCATCCAGGGCGACCGTGTTGATCACCCGCGCCCCGTACAGCAGGTTGGTCAGCGGGTCGCCGACGCCGTCCAGGTCGGCGAAGGTCTCGCCGCCGGCCAGGTCGATCGGGGCCGCCGGCGCGCCGAGCCCCATCAGGAACTCGCCGGCGTTGGTGAAGGTCGCCGGCCCGCCGGGACCGTCGCGCAGGTCGATCTCGCTGAAGGCGATGAACACCGCGCCCGCGTCGTTCAGCACGCTGTTGGCGCCGGCGCCGAGGTCGACGTTGCCGACGATCAGGCCGGTGTTGATCACCTGCTCGTCCCCGCCGCCGGCCTGGATGGCCATGCCGGAGACGGCCGAGATCGAGCCGGAGGTGGCGATCACATTGGCCGCGCCGCCGTCCAGGCGGATCCCCGCCCCGGCGCCCGAGCCGCCGCGGACCAGATCGTCCACGGTGACCGAGATGTCGCCGCCGCCGGCCGCGCCCAGGCTCTGGGCGAACACGGCCACGGAGTCGACGCCGGCCGCGAACACCTGGCCGGACAGGGTCAGGTCGATGGCCCCGCCCGCGCCGGCGCCGCCGGCCGAGCCGGCGAAGGCCCCGTCGACCCAGCCGCCGCCGCCGCCCAGGCTCTGGGCGATCAGGCCATAGGCGCCGTCGCCCAGGGCGACGATGTCGCCGGTCTGGGCGAAGCTGATGGTCCCGCCGTCGCCGACGTTGTCGTCGCTGAGGCTCAGGGTCGGCGCGCCGAAGTCGCCGAAGACGGCGCCGCCGCCGCCGCCGATCGACTGCAGGAACACCGCGTGGGCGCGGGCGCCCTCGGTGACGATATCCCCGTCGTTGTCAATGGCCAGCGCCCCGCCGGCGCCCGAGGCGCCGTTCGAGCCGCCGAGGGTGGCGTCCAGATCCGACACGCCCGACAGGCGCACCTCGCCGCCGCCGGCCCCGATCGACTGGACGATCAGGCCGAGCGAACTGTCGCCCTGGGTGTGCAGGCCGCCGCTGAAGCTGGCCGTGACCGCGCCGCCGTCGAGGCCCGCGCCGCCGTTGGCGCCCAGCACGGTGGTGACCGAGGCGCCGCCGGGGGCCGCCAGCGGCGCCGCCTGGGCGCCCGAGGCGAGCGCCGCCGCCGGGGCGGCCGGGCCGCCCTCGTCATGCACCAGCACCGAGGCCGAACCGCCGCCGCCGCCGATGCTCTGCAGGATCGCCGCGGGCGACAGGTCGCCCAGGGTGACGATCCCCCCGGTGTGGGTGCGGGTGATGTCGCCGCCGGTCTCGTCCTGGCCGTTCTCGCCGCCCAGGTTGAGGTCGATCGGGCCCAGCAGGCCGCCGTCCGGCACGGTGATGTCGACCACCGCCCGGCCGCCGCCGCCGCCGATCGACTGGATCAGGCTGCCGGGGGTGTTGACGCCTTCGGTGATGATCGCGCCGCCGTGGGTCGAGTCGATGTCGCCGCCGTTGTTGTCCTGGCCGTCGACGCCGCCCAGGTCGATGTCGACGTGGAGGGGAACCGGGGGCTCGTCCAGCTCGGCGAAATTGGTCGACAGCAGGGCGTTCAGATTGATCGTCCCGCCGCCGCCGCCGATCGACTGGTAGAAGGCGCCCACGCCGTTGTCGCCCGCCGCGCCGAAGGCGCCGGTGGTGTTCACCGTGACCGAGCCGGCGTTCATCGAGCTGACGCCCTCGGCGCCCGCGCGGGCGGCGAGAATCGGGTCGGGCCGCTCGGGCTCGCCGTTGGCGCCGATGAACGGCACGCCGGGCAGGCCGACGATGCCGTCGAAGTCCAGCGTCAGGGTGCCCCCACCGCCATTGATGCTCTCGGCCTTGATGCCCAGCGAACCGTCGCCCAGCACGGTGATGTCGCCGCTGTGGTTGACCGTCACCGAGCCGCCGGTCCCGCCCGTGCCGCCGCCCAGGCCGCCGACCAGGGCCGACAGGGTGTTGGACATGATCAGGGTGGACAGCTCGCTGGTCAGGCTGAAGCCCATCTGGGCGTTGCCGCCGCCGCCGCCGATCGACTGGGCCACGATGCCGTGCGAGCCGGCCCCGCGGGTGACGATGTCGCCGCTGTTGTCGACCACGACCACGCCGCCGTCGCCGCCGTCGCCGCCGGTTCCGCCGATCGAGACCAGCGGAGCGCTGGCCAGCGAGTTGATCAGCAGGTTGGCGGCGAGGACCATGCCGCCGTTGCCGCCGCCGCCGCCGATCGACTGGGCGAGGATGCCGTGGGCGCCGGCGCCGCTGGTGTCGATCAGGCCCTCGTTGATCACGTCGACCCGGCCGCCCGTGTTCCCCGAACCGCCGGCGCCGCCGATGTTGAGCCCGACCGCGCCGCTGTTCTTGCCGGTGACCATGGCGCTGATCGAGACGATCGACGAGCCGTTGCCGCCGCCGCCGCCCAGGCTCTGGGCCAGGATGCCGTAGGCCCCGTCACCGAAGGTGACGATCTCGCCCGAGTGATCAGCGCCGGTGCCGCGGTTGGTCACCGTGACGTGGCCGCCGGCCCCGCCGACGCCGCCGTCGCCGCCGATGTTGAGCACGAAGCGATGGGTCTGCTTTTCGGTTCCGGTGTAGCCGGCCAGCACGTCGAGCATGACGCCCGCGTCGCCGCCGCCGCCGCCGATGCTGTTGGCGCTGATGCCCGCCGCATTGAGCCCGCGGGTGACGATAAGCCCCTCGTTCAGCACGTTGACCGAACCGCCGAAGCCGCCGTCGCCGCCGGCGCCCCCGACGTTGATCTCGATCGAATCGTTGCTGCGGGTGCCTTGGGCGCGGACATTGACCACCGCGCCGCCGACCCCGCCGCCGCCGCCGATCGACTGGGCGCGGATGCCGAAGGCGGCCTCGCCCTCGGTGGAGATGATGCCGTTGTTGACGACGTCGACCGTGTTGCCCTCGGCGCCGACGCCGCCGGAGCCGCCGACATTGATCACCGCGGTGCGGGCGGTGACCGCGGGCGGCACGCTGCTGACCTGCAGGCCGGCCGTGGCCGCATAGCCGCCGAGGCCGCCGCCGCCGCCGATGCTCTGGGCCAGGATGCCGTCGGCCCGGGCCCCTTCGGTCACGATGACCGCGTCGTTGATCACCTCGACCAGGCCGGAAACCGCGCCCGTGCCGCCAGTTCCGCCGATGCCGAGCGTGGCCGAGCCGGTGGAGCCGAAGATGATGTTGACCGCCGCGCCGCCGGCCCCGCCGCCGCCGCCGATCGATTGGGCGAAGACGCCCCGGGCCTCGGCGCCGCGGGTGGTCACCGCGCCGGCGACGCCGACCGACACGTCGCCGCCGGTCGCGCCGACGCCGCCCTCGAGCCCCACGGCGACGTTGCCGTCGTAGGACTGGGGCGCCTCGGCCGTGCCCCGGCCGACCTGGCCGCCGACCCCGATGGCGCCGCTGTTGCCGCCGCCGCCGCCGATCGACTGGGCGAAGACACCGTGCGAACGATCGCCGGGGGTGTCGATGACGCCCTCGGCCTCGACCGTCACATCGCCGGCCGCGCCCCCGTCGCCGCCGAGCCGGCCGATGGCCAGGGTCAGGGCGTTGCGGGTGACCAGGCCGACGGCCATGTTGAGCGAGGTGTTGCCGCCGCCGCCGCCGATCGACTGGGCGCGGATCCCCGCCGAGTCCGAGCCGCCGGTGACGATGGTCCCCTCGTGCGCCACGGTGACGTCGCCGCCCGTGCCGCCGGCGCCGGTCGCGCCGCCGACCGCGAGGTTCAGCGAGCTGGCCTTGTTCAGGACGCCGAGGGCGACGTTGAAGTTGGCGTCGCCGCCGCCGCCGCCGATCGACTGGGCGACCAGGCCGTCGCTGCCGGCGCCGCCGGTCACGATGTTGCCGAAGTGCCGGACGTCCACGGTGTCGCCGCTGCCGGCGCCGGCCCCGTTGCCGCCGACGGCGATCAGCGCCGCCTGGGCCGAGTCGCCCTGAGGCTTCACGGTCGCGGCGAACATCACATTCATCCCGGCCATGCCGCCGCCGCCGCCGATGCTCTGGGCCACCAGGCCGTCGGAGTTGTCGCCGAAGGTGCGGATCAGGCCGGCCGATTCAATCTCGCCCGGGCCGGGGTTCAGATAGCCGCGGGTGACGGTGACCGCCCCGCCGTGGCCGCCCGAGCCGCCCGAGCCGCCGACGCCGATGGCCACCGGATTGCCGAGCGGCGCGACCGCGGCGGTGGCGTTGATGCCGCCGACCCCGCCGCCGCCGCCGATCGACTGGGCCAGCAGGCCCGTGGCGCCGCCGGTGAACTCGACCGACTCCAGCAGATCCTCGCCCGGTTGCGGGTCGGTCTTCAGCTGGGCGTTGATCAGGATGTCGCCGGTGCTGGTGACCTCGACGTCGCCGGCGTCCGCGCCGTCGCCGCCTTCGCCGCCAACGCCGATGGCGATGCCATAGCCCTTGACCTTGGACGTCGAGCCCGAGGGGGTGATCGCGGCCGAGACGTTGAGGCCGCCCGAGCCGCCGCCGCCGGCGACGCTCTGGGCCAGCAGGCCGATCGACTCTTTGCCCTCGACCATGATCAGGCCGTTCTGGGTCACGGTGACGTCGCCGCTGGCGTTGCCGGCGCCGCCGAAGCCGCCGATGCCGAACACCAGCGAGGGCTCCTCGGTGTCGATGTTGGTTTGCAGGCCGCCGGCGATGCTGATGCCGCCGTGGCCGCCCCCGCCGCCGATCGACTGGGCCGACAGGCCGCGCGAGCCCCGGCCGGCGGCGAACAGGTCGGCGTCGACCACCGCCGTCACGTCTCGGCCCAGGCCGCCGTCGCCGCCGAAGCCGCCGATCCCGGCGGTCAGCTGGCCGTCCATGGTGATGGAGCCGGAAACATTGATCCGGCCGTTGCCGCCGCCGCCGCCCACGGACTGGGCCATGGCGGCGATCGAGCCGTCGCCGTTGGCGCTGACCTGCACCCGGTCGGCGCCCGGCGGCAGGATGGTCAGATTGACCGCGCCGGCGTCGCCGCCGTCGCCGCCGAAGCCGCCGATGCCGATCGATACGGCGCGGCCGGCGACCGCGCCGCCGCCGGGCCTGGTCAGGGAGATCGAGCCGGTGATGTTGACGCCGCCGTCGCCGCCGCCGCCGCCCACGCTCTGGGCGACCACCCCGTTGGAGCCGTTCAGCCGCGTGCGGGAGCCCGGGACCTCGATCTCGACGATGTCGGGGCCGACCTCGACCTCGATGGTCTCCGCCTCGGTGCGGACGTCCGAGCCGACGCCGCTGGCGATGACGTTGCCGGTGACGTGAACGTCCACCGCCCCGGCGTCGCCGCCGGCGCCGCCGAACCCGCCGATGCCCAGGCCGAAGCTGCCGGCGTTGCCGCTGATCGAGCCGGAAATGCCGCCCGTGACGTTCATGCCGCCCGAGCCGCCGCCGCCGCCAACGCTCTGGCCGACGACGCCGTTGGAGTCGGCGCCCTGGGTGTAGGTGTCGCCCACCCGGATCAGACTGACCGCGCCGGCGTCCCCGCCGGCTCCGCCGAAGCCGCCGATGCCGATCGAGGCGGTGCCGGAATTGCCCATGCCCAGGGCGATGGCCCCGGTCACATTGAGGCCGCCGAGGCCGCCGCCGCCGCCCAGGCTCTGGGCCACCACGCCGTCGGCGTCCTCGCCCCGGGTGATGTACAGGCCGGTGACCGTGCCGGTCACATCGGCCGCGTCGCCGCCGCCGCCGGCGAAGCCGCCGACACCGACGCCGGCGGCCACCGAAGCATTGTTGTTGGCCGTCAGGGAGATGGCGCCGGTGACGTTCAGCCCGCCATCGCCGCCGCCGCCGCCCACGCTCTGCAGCAGGGCGCCGTAGGCCTTCTTGCCCGCCGTGCTGACGTCGCCGGTCAGCACCCCGATGACCGAGCCGGCGTCGCCGCCGCCGCCGCCGAAGCCGCCCAGGCCGAAGCCGAGGGTTCCGCTGACCCCGTTGCTGGCGGTGATGCCGCCGGTCACGTTGACCCCGCCCGAGCCGCCGCCGCCGCCGACGCTCTGCAGCAGGGCGCCGTGGGCCTTGGAGCCGAAGGTCGTCAGGTTGCCGATCAGGGTCGCGTTGACGTCGCCGGCGTCGCCGCCGTCGCCGCCGAAGCCGCCGATCCCGACGCCCACATTGCCGGCCCCGCCGCCGCCCGTCAGGCTCAGCGCGATGCCGCCGGTGACGTTGAAGCCGCCGTTGCCGCCGCCGCCGCCGAGGCTCTGGTAGGTGATGGCGAAGGAGTCGTCGCCATAGGTGGTCACGTCGCCGGTGACGCCGCCGGTGACCGCCCCGGCGTCGCCGCCGGCGCCGCCGTAGCCGCCGACGCCGACCATGAGGTTGCCGGCCCCCGTCTTGGCTCCGGAAATGCCGCCGGTGACGTTGAAGCCGCCGTTGCCGCCGCCGCCGCCGACCGACTGGGCCAGCACGCCCGAGGCGTCCTCGCCCTGGGTGACGACGTCGCCGTTGATCTGGGCGAAGACCGCCGCGGCGTCGCCGCCGGCCCCGCCGCCGCCGCCAACCCCGACGCCGACGGCCCCGGCGCCGTCCTTGGCCGCGGCGATGCCGCCGGAGACCGAGAAATGGCCGGCCCCGCCGCCGCCGCCCAGGCTCTGGGCGACGATCGCGTCGGCCCCGTCGCCGAGGGTGATGGCCGCGCGCAGGTCGCCGTCCGGATCGGCCACGCCGTCATTGACGCGCAGGATGACCTCGCCGCCGTCGCCGCCGTCGCCGCCCGAGCCGCCGATGCCCACATTGACCGTGCCTGCCCCGGCGCCGGAGACGCCGATGCCGCCAGCGACCGTGAAGCCGCCCTTGCCGCCGCCGCCGCCGACCGACTGGGCGACGATCGCCTCGCTGTCCTCGCCGGCGGTGCCGACCTGACCGGTCACATCCAGGGTGACCTTGGCCCCGTCGCCGCCGCCGCCGCCCGAGCCGCCGACTCCGACGCTGGCCGAACCGGCCGCGGTCGCCGCGCCCGCGATGGCCCCGGCCACGGCGAATCCGCCCGAGCCGCCGCCGCCGCCCACGGACTGGGCCACGACGCCGTCCGAATCCTCGCCCAGGGTGACGACGTCGCCAACCACCGCGGCTTCGACCTCGCCGCCGTGGCCGCCGCCGCCGCCGGCCCCGCCGACGCCGATGGAGACGCCCGCGCCGACGGTGTTGGCGCCGCCGATCGTGCCGGCGACCGAGAAGGCGCCGCGCCCGCCGCCGCCGCCGACCGACTGGGCCAGGAAGCCGCCGGACTGGTCGCCCTCGGTGAGGATGTCGACCGCCGAGGCGACGACCTTGCCGGCGTTTCCGCCGCCGCCGCCGGCCCCGCCGACGCCGATCGACAGGGCGCCGCCGACCGTGCCGCCGCCGCCGATGCCCCCGGAGACGTTGAAGCCGCCGTTGCCGCCGCCGCCGCCCATGCTCTGGATCATGAAGCCCGCGGACTGCTCGCCGAGGGTGACCACCGGGCCCAGGGCGGCCCCGGTGACGTCGCCGCCGTCGCCGCCGCCGCCGCCGGAGCCGCCGACGCCGATGGAGACGCCGAGCCCGACCGTGCCGGCTCCGCCGATGGAGCCGGAGACGTTGAAGCCCCCGTTGCCGCCGCCGCCGCCGGCGCTCTGGATCAGCAGGCCGGCGGACTGATGGCCGCTGGTGAAGATGGTCGAGCCGGCGCTGCCGATGACGTCGTCGCCGTCGCCGCCGTCGCCGCCCGAGCCGCCGACGCCGACGGACAGGGCTCCGCCGAAGGTTCCGCCGCCGCCGACCGAGCCGGACACGTTGAAGCCGCCGTTGCCGCCGCCGCCGCCCATGCTCTGGATGGTCACGCCGGTGGAGCGGTCGCCCAGGGTCTGGACGGCGCCCAGCACATGGCCCTCGACCGCGCCGCCGTCTCCGCCCTTGCCGCCGGTTCCGCCCACGCCGACGGCCGCGCCGCCGCCGCCGGTTCCGGCGATGGAGACGGCGCCCGAGACGTTGAAGCCGCCGTTGCCGCCGCCGCCGCCGACCGACTGGATCATGGCCCCGGCGGAGTCGTCCCCTTCGGTGGAGATGGAGCCGTCGAAGGTGGTGCGAACCTGGCCGCCGTCGCCGCCGTCGCCGCCCGAGCCGCCGACTCCGATCGCGGCCGAGGCCGAGGCCACGCCGGCGCCCGAGCCGGCGAAGGAGATGGCGAAGCCGCCATTGCCGCCGCCGCCGCCGCGCGACTGGGTGATCAGGCCGGGCGAGAACTCGCCGCTGGTGCT
>CAZQBJ010000050.1:5855-12621 GCA_964591465.1 uncultured Brevundimonas sp. | reverse complement strand
GCCGCCTGGTACTGGCACTTCGTGGACGTGGTCTGGCTGTTCCTGTTCGCCTTCGTCTACGTCACCTTCGCCTGACGTGACCGGCGCGAGCGCTCGCCCGAACCCCTTTCGCGCCGGCCTGCTGTGCCGGTGCCCGGGGTGCGGGCGGGGCCCGCTGTTCAGCGGCTTCAGCCGCGTGCGGCCCCAGTGCGAGGCCTGCGGCTTCGACCTGAAATCGGCCGATTCCGGCGACGGGCCGGTGGTGTTCATCATCCTGATCGTCGGCACCCTGGTGGCCTTCGCGGCCCTGTTCACCGAAGCGCTGGTCCGCCCGCCGATGTGGGTTCACCTGGTCATCTGGCTGCCGCTGACCGTGGCCCTGGGCCTGGGCCTGCTGCGGCCGTTCAAGGGCGTGATGATCGCCCTGCAATTCCATCACGGCGCGCGCGAGGTGCGGCGCGATGAGCTCTGAGTCCGCCCGCCGGTTTCCCTGGGTCCTGACCGTCCTGTCGGCCATCGCCCTGGTCGTGCTGCTCGGCCTGGGCGCCTGGCAGACCCAGCGGCTGCAGTGGAAGCAGGACCTGATCGCCCGGGCCGAGGCCGCCGCCGACGCGCCGCCCGCGCCGCTGGAAGAGGTGCTGGCCGCGCCCTCGCCCGAGTTTCGCCGGGTGACCGCCAACTGTCCGGGGCTGGGCGCCGCCCCCTATGTCGAGTTGCAGAGCCTGGTCGACGGCGAGGCCGGCGTGCGCCTGATCTCCGCCTGCGTCCTGCCCGAACACGGCGTCGCGGTGCTGGTCGATCGCGGCTTCGTGGCCGACGAGATCTCCGCCCGGCCGCCGACGATCCAAAGCGCCGAGCCGACCCGCGTCACCGGCGTCCTGCGCCGGACTCCGCCGCCGTCCAGCTTCACCCCGCCGCCCCAGCAGGGCCGCTTCTACGGCCGCGACGCCGCCGCCATGGCCGCCGCCCTGGGGCTGGACACGGCGCCGGTCTGGACCCTGTTCGCCGAAAGCTCGACCAATCCCGAATGGGGCGCCCTGCGGCCCTCGGTCCCGCCGCCGGCCTTCGCCAACAATCACTTGGGCTACGCCATCACCTGGTTCGGCCTGGCCGCCGCCCTGATCGCCGTCTACGTCGCGCTGGTGCGCAAGCGGATGCGATGACCGCGCGCCTGCACACCCTCGACAACGGCGTCCGCGTGATCTGCGATCCGATGCCGGGGCTGAAGACCCTGGCGGCGGTGGTCGCCGTGCGCGGCGGCGCCCGCTGGGAGGACGAGGCCCGGGCCGGCTGGTCGCACCTTCTGGAGCACCTGGTGTTCAAGGGGGCCGGCGAGATGGGCGCGCGCGAGATCGTCGAGCGCATCGAGGCCCAGGGCGGGGCGATCAACGCGGCCACCGGCTACGAGCGGACCAGCTTCCAGGTCCGCACCCTGGACGGCTGCCTGCCGACCGCCCTGCAGGTGCTGTCGGACCTGGTGTTCCGCCCGACCCTGGCCCCGGTCGAGATCGAGCGGGAAAAGGACGTCGTCGCCCAGGAGATCGCCGAGGCCTACGACACCCCCGACGACCATGTGTTCGAGATGGCCCAGGCGGCGGCCTTCGCCGGCCAGCCGCTGGGCCGGCCGATCCTCGGCTCCACGACCAGCCTCGGCGGCGCCGACGCGGCCGCGATCGAGGCCTGGCGACGGGTGCTTTACTCGCCGGACCGGATGGTGGTGTCGGTGGCCGGCGCGGTCGACGAGGCCGAGCTGCTGGACCTGGCGCGGCGCTGGTTCGGCGGGCAGGCGTCCGCGCCGGCCGAGGCCCCCGCCCCGGCCCGTTTCGTCGGCGGCCCGGCGACCGAGGCCCGGCGCATCGAGCAGGCCAATCTGGTGTTCCAGATCCCGGCCCCGGCGGCGACCGACCCGGCCCAGCCGGCCCTGAGGCTGTTCGCCGAGATCCTGGGCGGCGGCATGGCCTCGCGCCTGTTCCAGGAGGCCCGCGAGGCGCGCGGGCTAGCCTACGCCATCGACGCCTATTTCGAAACCTATGAGGACGCGGGGCTGGTCGGGATTTACGCCGGCGCGGCAGCCGACAAGGCCGAGGAGCTGGCCCGGCTGGCCGCGCGGGAGGTTCGCGCCCTGTGCGAGCGGGGGCCGGACGAGGCCGAGCTGGCCCGGGCCCGGGCCCAGGTGCGGGCCGGCATCTTCATGAGCGAGGAGAGCCCGGCCAGCCGCGCCGAGCGGCTGGCGGCCCAGACCCTGATCCACGGCGCGCCGGTGTCGCCCGAGGACAGCGCGGCGAAGGTCGCGGCGGTCACCGCCGAGGACATGCGGGCGTTGGGCGCGCGGCTGCTGTCGCCCGGCAAGGCCGCCGCCGCGGTGCTGGGGCCAAGGGCCGCCGCGCCGGCCGCCGCCGCCTTCGCCGAGGCCCTGTACGGCGGCCGCTGAGCCGCCCTGTTCGCCGCCGCCCTGCGACAGGCGGCGAAATGGGGTATTCTGCGCCGATGGCCCTGCTGGACTGGATGGCGGAACCGGTCGGACCGGTGGTGGAAGGCGCGCAGGTGATCCTGCGGCCGCCGCGCATGGCCGACTACAACGACTGGGCCGATCTGCGCGACCGGTCGCGGGCCTATCTGCAGCGCTGGGAGCCGGCCTGGCCCGAGGACGACCTGACCCGGGCGGCCTTTCGCAGGCGGCTGGCGGTGTATGCGCGCGAGATGGACCTGGGCAACGCCTGGCCGTTCTTCATCATCCGCGAGTCCGACCAGGCGCTGCTGGGCGGCGTGACCCTGTCCAACGTGCGCCGGGGCGTCGCCGAGACCGGGACCATCGGCTACTGGATCGGCCAGCCCTATGCGGGCAAGGGCTACGCCACCGCCGCGGTGCGGGCGATGATCCGCTTCGCCTTCGACCGGCTGCACCTGCACCGTCTGGAGGCCGCCTGCCTGCCCTCGAACGAGGCCTCACGCCGCGTGCTTGAGAAATCCGGGTTCACGCTCGAAGGAAAGGCCCGGGCTTATTTGAAAATTAACGGGGCGTGGCGAGATCATCTGCTGTTCGGGATCATCGACGGCGACGCCGATCCACGGGGGCCATCGTCGAACGGAGAGTAAAAGCGCTTGAACGACCGGTCCAGAAGCCTGGCGTGGGACGCCACCACTGCGATCGAGGCGCTCGCCGCGGCTGACGCCGCGCTGTGGACCTGGTCGCCGCGGGACGATCAGCTCCGGTTCACCGGCGCCACCCGCGCCCTGGGCCTGGGCCCGCTGGCGCCCGAATGCACCTCCGCCGCCTTCGCCGCCCTGGCCCTGCCGCAGGACCGGGCCCTGGCCGAACACATCCTCAAGCCGCAGGAGGAAGGCGCCGAGATCGCCGTGCGGCTGCGCATGCGCGGGGCCGAGACCTGCCTGTGGCGCGGCGTGTGGCTGGAAGACGGGGTGCGCGCCGCCGGCGTGGTGGCGCGGGAGAACAAGTTCGCCGGGGCCGACACCGACGCCCTGACCGGCCTGCTGGACCGGCGCACCTTCATCGGCCGCATGCGCGAGGCCCTGATCCGTCCCGAGCAGTACGAGCTGGTGGTCGCCGACGTCGATCGCCTGCGGCGGCTGAACGAGGCCTTGGGCCACGAGCGGGCCGACCTGGTGCTGTCGGCCCTGGGCTCGCGGCTGGCCGCCGCCTTCCCCAAGGATTCCTGCCCGGCCCGCATCGGCGAGGACGAGTTCGCCGTGCTCGCCCCGCTGGGCCAGGGGCGCGCCTCGGAGGCCATGCGCGAGGCGCTGGAGCAGCCGCTGCGCATCGCCGGCTTCGACATCTATCCGACCGTCTCGATCGGCGCCGTGCGGGCCGAGGGCGGTCCGGACGCGGCCGACGCGGCCGAGCTGATCCGCCGGGCCGAGCTGGCGGTCGAGGCGGCCAAGGGCGGCGGGCGCGGCGGGGCGGCGGCCTACGGCCGGTCGCTGGAGTCCGACAGCCTGTCGCGACTGGCGCTGGAGTCGGACCTGCGCAACGCCCTGGTGCGCGGCGAGATCGAGCCGTTCTACCAGCCGATCGTGAACCTCGACACCGGCGCGGTGGCCGGCTTCGAGGCCCTGTGCCGCTGGCGTCACCCGCGGCGCGGCCTGGTGCCGCCGGACGAGTTCCTGAACCTGGCCGCCGAAATGGGCCTGATGAACGAGCTGGGCCTGCTGATGATGCGCAGCTCGGCCCGGCAGCTGGCCGAGTGGCTGAACCGCCACCCGCAGGCCGGCCGCCTGTTCGTCAGCGTCAACCTGTCGACCATCGAGATCGAGCGCGACGGCCTGGTGGCCGACGTGGCCGCCATCCGGGCCGAGACCGGCCTGCCGGTCGGGGCGCTGAAGCTGGAGGTCACCGAAAGCGACATCATGCGCGATCCGGGCAAGGCGGCCGAGACGCTGAAGGCTCTGCGCGACGCGGGCGCCAGCCTGGCGCTGGACGATTTCGGCACCGGCTTCTCGTCCCTGTCGTACCTGGCCCGCCTGCCGTTCGATACGCTGAAGATCGACCGCTATTTCGTGCTGACCATGGGTCAGGACGAGGGCTCGGCCAAGATCGTCCGCTCGGTGGTCAACCTGGGCCGCGACCTGTCGCTGGAGGTGGTCGCCGAGGGCGTCGAGAACGCCGGCCTGGCCCGCCAGCTGCTGGCGGCCAACTGCCACTACGGCCAGGGCTTCGGCTACGCTCCCGCCCTGCCGGCGCAGGAGGCCGAGGTCTACCTCAACGAATCGCTGGCCGACGGCGTCGCGCCGATCAAGGCGCGCTCGGTCTAGGCCCGGCCGGCCTGACCGGACAGGCGGGCGGCGTCGACCCCGATGGTCGCCAGGGCGCGCGCCCATTTGGTCCCGTGATCGCCGTCGAAGATCAGGTCCGGGTCCGGCTCCGAGGTCAGCCAGACGTTCTCGCGCAGCTCGTCCTCCAGCTGGCCCTCGCCCCAGCCGGCGTAGCCCAGCACCAGCACCGACCGCTCGGGCCGGCTCTCCGGGTCGGTGAGGGCCACCAGGGCCTCGCGCGTGGCTGTCAGGGCCAGGCCGTCGCCGAACGGCAGGCTGGCGTCCGGGGCCTGCCAGTCGGTGGTGTGCAGGACGAAGCCGCGCTCGCGATCCACCGGCCCGCCGGACAGCACCGCCTGGTCCGGATCGCGCGGCGATCCGGCGATGTCCAGCCGGCCCAGCACCTGGCCCAGGTTGATCCCCGGCGCCGGCTGGTCCAGCCGCAGGCCCATGGCGTGGCCGGGGGCGTGGACGCACATCAGGATGACCGCATGCTCGAAACGGGGGTCGCCGATGCCCGGCATGGCCACGAGCAGGCGTCCGGCGAGCGAGGCGAAATCGGACATGGCCCATCTTCCCCGTCCGGACCGGCCGGTGCAACCCCGCGCCCGGCCGGGGTCGAGGACAAGCCTTGGCGCGGGCGCCGGCGGGGCCTATCTCGGACCCGGGGCCCACGCGGGCCGACCGCCATCCACGGAGAGACACCATGCCCATCAAGCCCGGCGACCGCCTGCCCGACGTCACCCTGACCACCCCCGGTCCCGACGGCCCCCAGGCGGTGTCCACCGCCGAGCTGTTCAAGGGCAAGAAGGTGGCCCTGTTCGCCGTGCCCGGCGCCTTCACCCCGACCTGTTCGGCCAAGCACCTGCCCGGGTTCAAGGAAAAGCGCGCTGAACTGGCCGCTCGCGGCGTCGACCAGATCGCCTGCGTCTCGGTCAACGACGCCTTCGTCATGGGCGCCTGGGGCAAGGATCAGGGCGTGTCGAACGACGAGATCCTGATGCTGGCCGACGGCAACGGCGAGTTCACCCGCCAGCTGGGTCTGAGCATGGATGGTTCGAAATTCGGCATGGGCGAGCGCTCGCAGCGCTATTCGATGCTGGTCGACGACGGGGTGGTGAAGGAACTGAACGTCGAGCAGGGCGGCGACTTCAAGGTGTCCTCGGCCGAGCACCTGCTGACCCAGCTCTAGGGTTCGTTTGAGCGACGTCTTCACGCCCGAGCAGCGCAGCGCGGTGATGCGCCGCGTGAAGGGGCGCGACACCGGCCCCGAACGCGAGGTCCGCCGCCTGCTGTGGGCGGCGGGCTTTCGTTATCGGCTGAACCGGCGCGACCTGCCCGGCCGGCCGGACCTGGCGCTGGGTCCGCGGCGGGTGGCGATCTTCGTGCACGGCTGTTTCTGGCATGGCCACGACTGCGCCCGCGGCGCCCGCGCGCCCAAGGCCAATGCCGCCTACTGGCAGGCCAAGATCGCCGGCAACCAGGCCCGCGACGCCCGCGTGCAGGACGAGCTGCGGGCGCTGGGCTGGCGGCCGCTGGTGGTCTGGGAGTGCGAGCTGAAGGACAAGGCCGCCCTGGCCGAGCGGCTGGTCGGGCAGATTCAGGCGACCGCCGCGTCCTGATCCGTCGCCGCCTCGAGCACATGCTGCAAGGCGCCCAGCAGGGCCGCGGGCGTCAGCGGCTTGGACACGAAATAGCTCATGCCGGCGGCCATGCAGGCGGCCACGTCCTCTGCGGCGGTGTCGGCGGTGACCGCGATCACCGGCACGCGCCGGTTCGGTCCGTCGCCGGCGCGCAGCCGCCGGGTGGTCTCGCGACCGTCCAGCTCGGGCATGCGCACGTCCATGAAGATCACGTCGTAGCTGTCGGTCTCGGCCGCCTTGAGCGCCGCCATGCCGTCGGCGGCGGTGGCGATGTCGGCCCCCAGCGGGGTCAGGATCAGCTGAATGGCCCGCCGGTTGATCTCGTGGTCGTCGACCACCAGCACCCGCAAGGGGCGCTCGGCCGGCGGCTCGGC
>CAZQBJ010000050.1:0-5755 GCA_964591465.1 uncultured Brevundimonas sp. | reverse complement strand
CCTCGGCCTGGGCCCCCGCCTTGGGCAGGGTCAGGGCGATGGTGAAGGTGGCCCCCTGCCCCGGCGCGCTGCGCACGGTCAGGCGGCCGTCCATCAGGCGCACCAGCTCGCGGCTGATGCTGAGGCCCAGGCCGGTGCCGCCGTGCCGCGCGGCGACGCCGTCCTCGGTCTGGTCGAACGGGGTGAAAAGCCGGGCCAGCTGATCGCGGTTCATGCCCGGGCCGGTGTCCTGCAGGTCGATCAGCAGGCCGAAGGCGGCGGGCTCCTCCTCCCACGAGCGGATCGACAGGCAGACGCCGCCTTCCTCGGTGAACTTCAGGGCGTTGGAGATCAGGTTGTTCAGCACCTGGCGCAGGCGCACCGGGTCGCCCTCGACCCAGGCCGGGGCCGCGGCCGCGCCCTGGACGCGGAGCTTCAGGCCCTTGGCGGCCGCCTCGCGCTGCCAGAAGCGCAGGGTCTGGGCCAGCAGGTCGCGCAGGTTGAAGGTGGTGGCGTCGACCGTCATCCGGCCGGCCTCGAGCTTGGCGTGGTCCAGCAGGTCGTCCAGCAGGGCCTTCATCATCACCCCGGCCTGGCCGATCAGGGCGGCGTGGGCCCGGGCGCCGGTGTCGGCGGCGGACCGCTCCAGCTCCGCCGCGCCGGTCAGGATGGCCCCGATGGGGGTGCGCAGGTCATGGCCGACGGCGGCCAGGAAGGCGGCGCGGCTGGCCATCAGCCGCTCGGCCGCGACCCGCTTCTGTTCGGCGTCGATGCGGGCGGCGGCCTCGGCGGCGCGGGCCTGCTTCAGGCGGTTCCAGGTGCTGACGCAATAGGCCCCGTAGACCAGGATGGCGACCGAGGCGGCGGTGACATAGGCCGAGCTGGCCCCCTCGCGCATCATGAACACGGGGGTCAGCGACAGGTAGATGAAGTGCGGGCTGATGGTCCACAGCAGGACCGCGCGCGAGCCGGCCGAATTGATCAGGCTGTAGATCGCCCCGGCGGTCAGCAGGATGGCGGCGCAGACTCCGCCCATTGTCCCGCCGACGGACCACAGCGGGATGGACAGGGCCCCGAACACCCCGGCGTTGGAGAACATCAGCAGGTTGCCGGCCAGCGCGCGCAACGGCGGCAGGGTGGTCGCCTTGCCCGAGTTGATCGGCCCGAACACCCACAGGTCCAGCAGCTGGACCATGAAGTAGGCGAGCGCCCAGACGACCGCGAGATCCCAGCCCAGCAAGGGGCTGAACACGAGAGCGGCGGCGCAGCCCATGGCCAGTCGCTGCAGCAGCGCCTGCCGGCGCTGCTTCACGGCGACGATCCAGCCTTCGTCGGTGTCGTAGGCGGCCGCCATCCGTAGAACATCTCCCGCGTGCAATTCGCGGGTCCATTTAGCCGAAGGGGGCCTAACGCACCGTCAACGCGGCGCAGATCGTCAGCCGCGGCCGACGGCCTCGGCGACCGAGGCGAAACCGTCGGCCCGCAGGCGGGCCGCCAGGTCGCGCTTGATCCGCCCGACCAGGCCCGGACCTTCGAAGATCAGGGCGCTGTAAAGCTGGACGGCCGAGGCCCCGGCGCGGATGCGGGCGTAGGCGTCGGCCCCGCTGGCGATGCCGCCGACCCCGATCAGGACCAGCCGTCCGGCGGCCGCCTCGCGGGCCGTCCGCAGGGCCGCCAGCGCCTTCTCCCGCAGGGGCGCGCCGGACAGGCCGCCGGCCTCGCCGGCGTGGGCGGAACCCAGGCTCGCGGGGCGGTCCAGGGTGGTGTTGGACACGATCATGCCGTCCAGGCGGTGGGCCACGCAGGCCTCGACGATCATGGCGATCTCGCCCGGCTCGAGGTCCGGGGCGATCTTGAGAAACACCGGCGCCGGGCCGCGGCGGGCCTCGGCCAGCCGGCCCAGCAGCTCGTCCAGCGCCTCGCGCCCCTGCAGGGCCCGCAGGCCCGGGGTGTTGGGCGAGGAGATGTTGACGGTGAAGTAGTCGGCCAGGCCGTCCAGCCGGCTCAGGCCGGCGACATAGTCGGCGATGCGGTCCTCACTGTCCTTGTTGGCCCCCAGATTGGCCCCGACGACGCCGCCGGCGGGCCGCCGGGCCAGGCGCGCGGCGAAGGCCTCCAGCCCGTCGTTGTTGAATCCCATCCGGTTGATCACCGCCCGGTCCTCGCCGAGGCGGAACAGGCGCGGGCGCGGATTGCCCGCCTGCGGCCGCGGGGTGACGGTGCCGCACTCGACGAAACCGAAGCCGGCGCGCAACAGGGCCGGGATGGCCTCGGCGCTCTTGTCGAAGCCGGCCCCCAGACCGACCGGGTTGGGCAGGGCCAGACCGGCGACGGTGGTCGCCAGGATGGGGTCGTCCGCCGCCGCGCCGGGGGCCAGGCCCAGCTTCAGCGCGCGGATCGCCAGGTGATGGGCGGTCTCGGCGTCCAACCGCCGCAGGCCGGCCGAGGCCAGATCGAACAGGGCGCTCATTCGCCGCCGCCGCCGAAGTCGCGCGGGGTGAAGAAGCCGGCGTAGGCGCAGCGGCCGGCCGGGTCGACCTCGAACACCGCCGCGGCCCCGGCCGGATAGCTGCCCTGGAAGCGGTCCAGCACCGAGGCCGGCGCCGCCGCCTCGGTCAGCAGGTCGATGGCCAGATGCGGCAGGCCCGGATTGTGCGCCACGATCATCAGGCAGGCGCAGCGGTCCTCGACCCGCGCGATGGCGGCGCGCAGGGCCGAAACCCCGGCGTTGTAAAGCTGCGGATCGATCTCGACCTCGACGTCGCCGAAGGCCTCGTGGGCGGCGTCCCAGGTCTGGCGCGCGCGGGTCGCGGTGGAGACCAGGGCGAAGTCCGGACGCAGCCCGCGATCGGCGAGCACCCGACCCATCAGGGCGGCGTCCTCGCGGCCGCCGGGGGACAGGGCGCGATCCTCGTCGCGGCCCGACGGCGCGGACCGCTCGGCCCGGGCGTGACGCATGAGGATCAGTCGCTGCATGGGCGGCTTCTTAAGCGGGTTCGCCCCCCGCGGCCAAGGGGCATCGGCGCCTCAGCGGCCAAGCGGTTGCGGCGTCAGCACGCCCGGCGCCAGGGCTTCGGCCAGCCGCGCCCGGGCTGGCGACAGGTTCAGCGCATAGGTGCGGCGCACCGCCTCGAGCAGGATCACGCCGGCGGCCCCCGGAAGCACCCGGCTGGCCACCGCCTCGACCCCCTCGGCGGCCCCGGCCAGCAGCGGCCACGGCGGCAGGTAGAGGGCCTGCGACCAGGCCAGCGGCTCCAGCTCGGCGCCGCGGACCAGATCCTCCAGCTGCCGGCGGGTGAAGGGGCGGCCATGGCCGAAGGGCGTGCTCTCGGAGCGGGCCCAGAAGCCCCCGCGCGCGGCCGCGGCCAGAATGATCCGCCCGGCCGGGGCCATCACCCGCACCGCCTCGGCCAGCAGTTCGCCGGGGCTGTCGCTTTCCTCCAGGGCATGGATCACCAGCACCCGGTCGAACAGCCCGGCCGGAAACGGCAGCCGCAGGTCCTCGACCAGGGTGACCCGGTTGCGGACGCCGGAGGGCCAGACCTCGGCGCCCTGCCCGCCGGGCATGGCCGCGACCGCGCGACGGGCGGCGCGGAATTGCTCCAGCCAGGGCGTGGCGTAGCCCAGGCCGAGCACGTCCAGCCCCGGGGCGTCGCCCCAGGCGTCGCTCAGGCGGCGGGCGACCGAGCGGCGGACCAGGGCGCCGACCGGCTCGCCGTAGAAGGCCCTGAGCTCGTGCACGCTGCGCCGCATGGCCGGCAGTATAGGGGACCGTCGCCCCGGTCTGCTAGAAGGCCGCCATGACCCTGGACATCCATCAGTTCGCCTGCCTGAGCGACAACTACGGCTTCCTGCTGCGCGACGGCGCGACCGGCCAGGTGGCGACCGTCGACACCCCCGACGCGGAGGCCATCCTGGCGGCCCTGGCGCAGACCGGCTGGGGGCGGCTGGACGTCATCCTGAACACCCACTGGCACCCGGACCACGCCGGCGGCAACGCCCGGCTCAAGGCCGAGACGGGTTGCGAGATCTGGGGCCCGGCCGAGGTCACGCGCATCGCCCCGCTGGACCGGGAGCTGGCCGGCGGCGAGACGGTGCGGCTGGGCGAGACGGCCTTCGAGGTGATCGCCACGCCGGGCCACACCCTGGGCCACATCGCCTATTTCAGCCCGGCCCAGCGCGTCGCCTTCGTCGGCGACACCCTGTTCGCCCTGGGCTGCGGCCGCCTGTTCGAGGGCACGGCGGCGCAGATGTGGGAGAGCCTTCAGCGGCTGGCGCAACTGCCGCCGGACACCCGGGTCTATTGCGCGCACGAATATACCGAGGCCAACGCCCGGTTCGCCCTGTCGGTCGACGACTCCGCGGCGGTGCGGACGCGGGCCGAGGCGGTGTTCGCCGCGCGCGCCCGGGGCGAGCCGACGGTGCCCACGCGGATCGACGTCGAGCTGGCGACCAATCCGTTCCTCACCGCCGGCGGCGTCGAGGCCTTCGCCGCGCGCCGGGCCGCCAAGGACGGGTTCAGCTGATCAGGAGGCGGCCAGGGTCCGCACGATCCGGGCCGAGGACGGCCGCCCGGCCGCGCCCTGATCCGGGTCGATGGTGATGCGCAGGACGCCGCCGCGGTAGGCGACCGCCGCGCGCGGCCCCTCGACGATCTGGATGATCCGCACCTGGGTCGCCTTTTCGCGCAGATTGCTGGAGCGGGCCATCCGGGCCAGCGCCTGGACCGCCACCGGCACCACATCCGGCAAGGTGGCGTAGGCCCCGGACGAGACCAGCCGCACGTCCAGCTCGACCAGATGGCCGACGGCGTTGCTGGCGATCAGGCTCTGCGACAGCAGGTAACCCGCCAGCTGGTTCATCGACAGGTCGGCCGAGCGCAGGCCGGGGGCCGGGCCGGTCAGGGACGCCGGGGTCCCGGCCGGTTCGCTGGGCGTGTACAGGGTCAGGCCGCCGCTGCGGGTGATGCGCAGCACCAGGTCGCCGGCGTCGTTGCGGTACAGCACGTCCCCGCGCGGCGCCGAGGACGGATGCAGCACCCAGATTTCCTGGCTGCCGCCAAAACGGATCAGGGGCCGCGACCCGGACCGGTCGAGCACGAACTCGACGCCGGACGAGGTGACATAGGCCCCGGTCTGGGGCAGGCCGCGGCTGTACAGGCGGTCGTGCAACGACCTGTTCTGTTCGGCCTGGACGTTGCCGCGCGCCTGGGCCGCGGCGTCGGGCGCGGGCAGGCTCGCGAAGGCGCCGAACGCCATCGCGATCAACAGCGGCGCGGCGGCCGACCTGACCCGAACTTCACCAGACATGGATGTCCAATGACTCCCCACCCGGGCGGATTTTGGGCGTGGCGTCTCAGCCGACCAGATACTGACCGCCGTTCAGGGAAAGGGTGCACCCTGTGACATATCCGGCACGCTCCCCGGCCAGCCAGGCGACCATGTCGGCGATCTCCTCCCCCTTGCCCAGACGGCCGACCGGGATCTGGGCGATGATCGATTCCAGCACCTTGGCGTCCATCGCCCCGACCATCTCGGTGTCGATATAGCCCGGGGCGATGCAGTTGACGGTCACCCCCTTGCGGGCGTTCTCCAGGGCCAGGGCCTTGGTGAAGCCGATCATCCCGGCCTTGGCGGCGGCGTAGTTGGCCTGCCCGGCGTTGCCCATGAGGCCTACCACCGACGTCACATTGATGATGCGTCCGCGCCGTGCCTTCATCATGGCGCGCAGGCTCGCTTTGCAGATCCGAAAGAGCGCCGACAGGTTGGTGTCGATC
>CAZQBJ010000049.1:0-12704 GCA_964591465.1 uncultured Brevundimonas sp. | reverse complement strand
CGCACCAGCCTGCCGGGCCTGTTCGCGGTCGGCGAATGCGCCGCCGCGGGGGTGCACGGGGCCAACCGGCTGGCGTCGAACTCGCTGCTGGAGGCCGCCGCTTTCGGCCGCCGCGCCGGGCGAGCCGCCGCCGAGGAGACGACCAGGACGACCGGCCCCCTCGCCCGCGTCGGCGGCGGCCCGGATCTGCCGCCGGCCGACCTCGCCCGCCTGCGCGCCGCGATGAGCGACCGGGCCGGCCTGGTCCGCGACGAGGCCGGGCTGACCGCCCTGCTCGCCCTGATCGACCAGCTGTCCGCCGCCTTCCCGGGCGCCGCGCCGCTGGTCGCCGCCGGCCTGATCGCCGGCGCCGCCCTGGCCCGCCGTGAGAGCCGCGGCGGCCACTTCCGCGCCGACTTCCCGGCCCCCGCCGACCGGGCCGAGCACAGCCGGCTTGTCCTGTCCCGCCCTGACCAGGGAATCGCCGCCGCATGACCCGCACCCTGCCCGACCTGCTGATCGCCCCGGTGGTGAAGATGGCCCTGGCCGAGGATCTGGGCCGGGCCGGCGATGTCACGGCGGCCGCCTGCATTCCGCGCGGTTCGCGACTGACGGCGGTGTTCGCGGCGCGCAAGCCCGGCGTGCTGGCCGGTCTGGACTGCGCCCGCCTGGCCGTGCGCGAGCTGGATCCCGACGCGCGGTTCGAGGCCCGGCTGACCGACGGGGCGGCCTTCGAGGTCGGCGAGGTGCTGGCCGAGGTCGAGGGCGACGCCCGCGCCGTGCTGTCGGCCGAACGTACGGCGCTGAACCTGCTGGGCCGTCTGTGCGGCGTGGCCACCCTGACCCGGGCCTATGTCGAGGCGGTCGCCGGGACCCGGGCGCGCATCGCCGACACCCGCAAGACCACCCCGGGCCTGCGCGCGCTGGAGAAACATGCGGTGGCCTGCGGCGGCGGCCTGAACCACCGGTTTGGCCTGGATGACGCCATCCTGATCAAGGACAACCACATCGCCGTCGCCGGCGGGGTCGGCGAGGCCGTGGCCGCCGCCCGGGCGTTCGCGGGTCACCTGATGAAGGTCGAGGTGGAGGTGGACGGTCTCGATCAGCTGGAGGCCGCCCTCGCCCACCGGCCCGACGTGGTCATGCTGGACAATTTCAGCCTCGAGGACCTGCGCGCGGCGGTGGCCCTGACCGCCGGCCGGGCCGTGCTGGAGGCGTCCGGCGGCGTGACCCTCCAGACCGTGCGGGCCATCGCCGAGACCGGGGTGGACGTCATCTCGGTCGGCGCCCTGACCCATTCGGCGCCGTCGCTGGACATCGGGCTGGACGCTGCCTGATCAGGCTTCGCGCGGCCGCTCCCGGTCGCGCCGCAGGGCCCACTGCATCCGCGCCGGCGGCACGCCGTCCAGCCGCGCCTTCAGCCAGGCCTGAACCGGCGCGTCGATCAGTCGATGGAAGGCCCAGGCGACGATCAGGGCGAAGACCAGCGCCCCGCCCCAGGCGGCCCATTCGAGGGCCGGCTCCAGCACGTAGCGGGCGTGGACCTGCTGCAGCAGGCCGAACCACACGGCCCCGGCCAGGGCATGGGTGATAAACAGGGCGAACGACAGGCGCGCCGCGCCCTCGATCAGCCGCGAGCCGCCCAGGCGCAGCGCGTCGCTGGCCAGCACGATGGTGGCGATGGCCACCATGGAGACGAAGGCGGCCAGCTCGCTGCGTCCGTCGGCCTGGACGCAGACCAGCAGGCCGGTCGCCGAGACCAGCAGGCCGAAGGCCGCCGGCCGGCCGATGCGGCCGCCGGCCGCGAACCGGGCCGCCAGCAGACCGGCGAGGAACAGCGGCGCGGCGCGGAACACGCCCAGATAGAACGGCAGGTCGTAGAGCGACTGCTGCAGCACCGCCAGGCTGAGAAGTCCGCCGCCAGCCAGCACCGCCAGCCCCGCCGCCAAGGCCGCGGCCCGGCCGTTCAGCACCCGGGTGGCGCGCCAGACGAACGGGAAGGCGGCGTAACAGACGATCAGCGCCGACAGGGTCCAGCTGGGCTCGTTCCACCCGGCCTGACGGCTGACGCCCCAGGCCTGGGCGAGACCGAGCTGGGCGAAAAAATCGGCCGCCCCGAACCGCTCCGGATTCGAAGGACCCAGGCCGATCGCCGCGGTGACGGCTAGCAACGCCACGAAGCCGATCAGCACCACCGCTTGCCCCGGCCACACCCGGGCCAGTCGCCGGGCGACAAAGCCCGAGCTCGTCGTCCGGCCGTCGTCCAGGCCGCGCCCATACGCGCGGCCCAGCACATAGCCAGACAGCAGCAGGAAGAAATCGGTGGCCAGCCAACCCCGGCCCATGACCCCGGACAGCTCGTCCAGCGGCAAGGGGGCGTTGGGCCCGAAATGGTACAGCACGATGAAGGCCGAGGCGGCGAAACGCAGCAGATCAAGCAGGCCCCCCCGGTGGGGCGCTGAAACGGAAAGTGGAACAGGTCGGGTCATGGGCAGCTCTCTGGGCGGCCCGAAACGGGACGCGCGCCCAGGCCTCCTGCAACCGTCCTGCCGACCGGCGGTATGGAACCGGCCCCGCCGGCGCCCGGTTACCCGACTCCCAGATGCAGCGGAGCGGAGCGATGAGCCATCTGCCGAAAATTCCCAAGGAGCAGCGGAGCTTCGCCGGCGGCGACCGCAGCGATCCGAACGCGCGGGAGAATGTCGACCGGCGCGACCTGGCCACCGGCGCCCAGTCCGGCCAGCCGGGCGACGCGGACGTCAACCTCGAAACCCAGGGGCGGTTCGGCAACCTGCGCCAAAACCTGACCACTCACTGGAAGGTGCAGGATCGCTGACATGGCGGACAACAACCCGCACACGCCCGAGCCGGTCGACACGAAACGCTGGGGCGGACCCGGCTCAAGCCACCAGGACCGCACGAAGGAGCCGCCGGCCTTCGCCGATCCGCGTGAAGGCGGGCCGACCAATCCGCCGACCAGCCAGGTGTCCGGCGGCGGCGGCGAGCGAGACCTCAAGCACAGCCACGACGACGCCCATCGATCCTCGAAGGCTTCGAAGGGCGAACCGTCGGCGAACTAGATCAGGCTGTGGGCGTCGCGGCCCCGGTGGCGGGCTCAGCGGCGGGGCGCGGCGGCAGCACGACCGGCGCGGGCGGAACAGGGCGCTCGGCCGCCGGGGTCGCCTGAATCGGAGCCGCCGCCTGGGTCGGCGCGGCTTCGGTCGGCTCGGGCGCGGCCCGGCCTTCCTGCGCCAGCAGCAGGGTGTAGGCCACCGCCTCGCCCGCCCGGCGCACCGACTCGGACGGGTCGAGGCTGGCGTGGATCGGCTGGACGACATCGCTGGCCGAGGAGGGTCGCGCCTCGTAGCTGAACGCGCCGGACGAGCCGGAGCGACCGCCGAAGCGGTAGAAGATGTGGGTCCCGACCTGGTTCACCCGCACCAGCGAGTGACGCCAGCGGGGCGACACGCCGGTGGTGTGGAAGTGGGTCGCATTGCCGACCGGCGCATAGACCTCGCCGCTGAGGGCGGCGCTGGCCACGTCGCGGGCCCGGCTCCAGGCGGCGCGGTTGACGCCCTGGCGCATGGCTCCGTTGCAGGTGAAGCTGAACTGGCAGCCGGTGCGCCGCGAAGCGCCCTGGTAGACGACGCCGCAGACGGTTCGGGGGAAGGCGCCGTGACGGGTGCGGTTCAGCACCACCTGGGCCACCGCCTGCATGCCGGCGCGGCCTTCGCCGCGGGCTTCGTAGTAGACCGCCTGGGTCAGGCAATCGAGATCGCGCGAGTCGTCCAGCGCGCCGCCCAGATTGAACGGGCGGGCCGGCGAGCCCGGATCGGCGTGGAAGCTGATCTGACGCAGGCCGCGATCGCGGGTGGCCGGGCCGAGACGCTCGAGCCGCGCGGCCAGCTGGGCCGCCTGGCGGTCGCGCTGGGCGTCGCCGGCGACGGTATAGGGGTCGTGGCGCCGGGCGATGGCCAGGGCGCTTTCGTTAAGTCCGCCCGCCGCGGCGGCGAGCGCTTCTTCGGTGTAGCCGGCGTCGCGCACGCCGGCGATCCGCTCGGCCTGCACGCGTACGGTGGTCGCCTTGGCGACCGTTCCGCCCAGATAAGCGGCGCCTATCGCCAGCCCCACGACGGAGCCCACGGCGGCGGCGGCCGTCAGGCCGCGCGCAGGCGCACGCGTCTGCGTTGGATCGGTCAAAACTGTTAATCCTCTGCGGCGAGGGCGGGATTGTGCCCCCCGGTCGTTCACGCCGCCTGATGACGCATCCCGCAGTCATCAAATGGGCGACGGAGTTCGGCGAGCACGCATTTCGCTCGCCGGAAGCGGGTCATTAACCCGTGGAATGTGGCGCCAATGTGTTAGATTCGCAAGTCCGTGCTGCACCGCAACATCAGCGGTCTCTCGGGACAATAGGCAAGACCCGGACCCAGCAGAGGAAAATCCATATCGAACGAATACTTGATACCTGTGCTCAGGCAGGGATCAGGACTGCTTCGCAGCGCAGCGTCCCGGGCCGGCACAACTCAATTTCATCCACAGTGTCTCGCCCGCAACGCGTGGCGATTCGTCGCCCTCTGAACCGTCGCGTCCGGCCGCCGTCGGGGAACCGCGTCCGAACGGCCACGTTTGTCAGCCACACGCACGGAGCCTCCCCATGACCCGTTCCTCGCCGCGCCTTATGCTTAACGTCCTGATCGTCGCCGGGGCCGCCGCGGCCCTCGCCGCCTGCGGCTCGACGATCGAACAGCGCGCCGCCACCGGCGCCGTCGCCGGGGCCGTGGTCGCCGGTCCGGTCGGCGCCGCCGTCGGGGGCGCCGCCGGGGCCGTCGTCGGCCACGCCCAGAACGAGCCGCAGTAAGCTTCAGGCCGCCAGGGCCGACGCCGTGGCCTGCTCGTGCCGCAGCAGCCATTGCTTGCGCGTCACCCCGCCGGCGTAGCCGGTCAGGGCCCCGCCTGCGCCGATGACCCGGTGGCACGGGACGATGATCCCTACCGGATTTGCCCCATTGGCCAGACCCACCGCCCGGACGGCCGTGGGCCGGCCAATGCGCGCGGCCAGCTGGCCGTAGGTCTCCGTGCGACCCGGCGGAATCTCGCGCAGGGCGGCCCACACCGTGGTCTGGAACGGCGTCCCGGCCGTGGTCGCCCGCACGCCGCTCAGGGCGTCGGGCTGCCCGGCGAAATAGGCTTCCAGCGCATTTCGGACCGCCGCCGGCGCCGCGCCTGGCTTCAGCTCGGCCGGCCCCTGCCGCCGCAGCAACCGCAGCATGCGCGCCTCGAAGTCGTGGAAATCCAGGGCCCGCACGGCGCCGGCCGAGTCGGTGACGAGCAGCAGCTCGCCCAGCGGGCTGGCCATCCGATCAAGCCGGAACTCAGGCGGCGGACTGGTCATCGATCCTCTCCTCTATCCAGGCCCCGCCGACTCCGGCCGCCCACAGATGCAGGGCGGCGTAGGCGCGCCAGGGTCGCCAGGCCTCGGCCCGGGTCAGCAATTGAGCGGCGCTGGGCCGATGTCCGTCCGGCGCCTCGAACGCCCGCATCAGGCCCACGTCCGCGGCCGGGAAGGCGTCCGGCTCGCGCAGGGCCCGCATGGCGATGTACTGGGCGGTCCATTCCCCGATGCCCGACAGGCCGCGTAGCCGTGTCACCGCCTCCTCGAGGCTGGCGCGCGGGCCCAGCAGGGCCGGATCGGCCGCCGCCGCCTGCGCCAGCGCCGACAGGGCCCGCTGCCGTGCGCCGGGCATGGGCAGGGTGGACAGGTCGGCCGCCGCCAGCCGCGCCGGGTCGGGGAAGGTCAGGCTCAGCCCTTCGGCCGCCCATTCGGCCGGCAGGGGTTCGCCATGCTCGGCCGCGATGCGGGCGGCCAGCTTCGCCGCCGCCGCCACGGTGATCTGCTGCCCGAGGATCGCTCGCACGGCGAGTTCGAAGCCGTCCCAGGCGCCGGGCGTGCGCAGGCCGGGCCGCGTAGCGACCAGCGGCGCCAGGGCCGGATCCTTCGACAGCTGGGCCCCGATCGCCGCCGGGTCGGCCGACAGGTCGAACAGCCGCCGCACCCGCGCCAGGATCGTCGGCAGGGCCGTCAGCCGGGGAAAACGCACCTCCACCGCCAGCCGGTCGCCGCCGGCCGGGGCCACGGCCACGGTCCCGACCGCGCCGTCGAGGGCGATGGTGCGGGCGTAGCGGTCGCCGCGAACGGTCTCGACGCCCGGAATGGCGCGCAGGGCGAGGAATTCGATCAGGCCGTCCCAGTCGTAGGGCGGCCGGTAGCGCAGCATCAGCCGCACGGTCTCGCCCGGGGCCGCCTCGGGCGCCGCGCCCCGGCGCAGCGCCGACGGCGGCCGCCCGTACAGTCGTTGGAAGGTCTCGTTGAACCGGCGCACGCTGCCGAATCCCGAGGCCAGGGCCACCTCGGCCATCGGCAGCCGGGTTTCGTGGATCAGCTGCTTGGCCAGCAGCACCCGGCGGGTCTGGGCCACGCTGACCGGCGCGGCGCCGAGATGCTGGCGGAACAGCCGCCGCAGCTGGCGCTCCCCCACGCCCAGCCGCTCGGCCAGATGATCGACGTCGCCGTCGTCCAGCGCCCCGGCTTCGATCATCGCCAGGGCCCGGCTGACCGTGTTCGACGCCCCGCGCCAGGCGCCCATGTCCGGCGCGGTCTCGGGCCGGCACCGCAGGCAGGCGCGAAAGCCGGCCGCCTCGGCCGCGGCCGCGCTGGGAAAGAACACCATGTTCTCGCGCCGGGGCGTGCGCGCCGGACAGACCGGCCGGCAGTAGACGCCGGTGGTCTTCACCCCGCCGAAGAAGCGCCCGTCGAAACGGGCGTCCCGGCTGAGGACGGCGCGATAGCAGGCGTCGGGGTTGAACTCCATGCGTCCAAGGATGGGCGCGTCGGCCGCCGATGTCTCGCGGTTTTCGGACTCTTCAGTTCGCCCCGCCTCAGCGCCCGCGGATCAGCCGGCGCAGGGCCCCAAGGGCGGTGAAGATCTCGCCGACGATGGCAAAGGCCAGGCCGAGCATCACCACGGTGGCGACCCGCACGTCGCCGAAGTGGATCATGTCCTGAACCAGGCCGATGAAATCGGCGACCGTCTCAACCCCGATCAGCGGCGTCAGCGGCGAGGCGGCCCACAGCCAGCCCAGGACGCCCAGGCTTACCAGAGAGAAGACGAGGTCCCCCGCGGCGGTGAAGCGCGCCGGCGAACCGGTCGCCGCCCGCACCAGGTGAAAGCCGACGCGGGCGACGGCGAAGGCGGTCATCGGCCAGTAGAGCAGCGCCACCAGGGCCGCCATGACCGCGCCATAGTCGACGCCCCCGATCACCGCGCCGACGCTCAGGTCGGCCGGCGACACGGCCCCGGGCAGCAGCCCCGTCCACCACACCGCGAACACCGCCCAGCCGACCGCGCTGGCCATGGCCCGGGCCGCCGGGGACATCGGCCGGCCGCCGGCCGTCCACTGGCCGCTGTTCGCCGCCTGGCTGGCGCGCTGGCCCCAGTCGGCGCTGAGCCGGCCCAGTTCGAACACCGCCAGATCGCGCACCTTCCACCTGGTCAGGAAGTCCGGCTTCTGCGCCTGCCGCTCGATGATGAAGCCGGCCAGGGTGGCGAAACCGACGATCGAGATCGCGCCGCTGAAGGCGCCGGCGAAGGCCTGGCCGATGGCCTGTCCCGCATCGACGTCGCCGAACAGGATGCGCACCACCGCCGACAGCACGGTGATGGCGACCAGCACGAACAGCGCCGCCTTCACCCCGAACAGCCACCACGGATACAGCTCCGGCCCCACCACGTGATGCGGTCCGGCTCCGAAGCGGGCGGCGACCACCAGCGGATGGCCCAGGTCGCGCAGCACCGCCTCGACCTCCGCCTCGCTGAGCGGCCGGTCCAGCTCGGCCTCGCGGGCCTCGATCCGCGTCATGATTTCGTCGCGCAGCTCGGCGGTGATGTCGTCGCGCTGATCGGCCGGCAGCTGCGCCGCGACCGCCCGCAGATAGATGTCGATGATGTCCATGGCGCTCCCCGCCTCTCTGGTCCCGGTGTTCACAGAATTCGATCCAGCGACGCGTTGATGCCGCGCCATTCCTCGCGCAGGGCCGCCAGCATCGCCTCGCCGGCGGGCGACAGCCGGTAGAAGCGCTTCTTGCGCTTCTCCTCCTCGCGCCACTCGCTGTTCAGCAGCCCCTGCCCTTCCAGCCGGCGCAGCAGCGGATAGAGGGTGCTCTCCTCCATCTCGAGACCGTCGGCGGCCAGGGCCTGACGCAGGGTGTAGCCGTAGCGCTCCTCCCGCAGGCGGGCGAGCACGGCCAACACCAGCGAGCCGCGCCTGAGCTCCAGCTTGAGGCTTTCGAACAGCTCCGGATCGAGGCTCATGCCGTCTCCTGTCCGTCACATAGTGTGTGACGCACAGTGTATGGCGCATCCTGTGCAACCGAGTCAATCGCCTCGCTCGGGCCTGCCGACCGCCGACTTGCGGGGCGGCTAGAAGATATCGAAGCCGACGCCGACGCCCCCGGAGGCTTCGCCGCCGCGGCCGAAGGCCCCGCCGATGGAGATCGCCACGCCGTTGGACCACCGGCGACTGTAGCCGGCCGAGAGCGCCTCCTCGCCGTTCTGGAAGCCCAGTCCAACCGCCATCCGCCCGCGCCCCGGCTGGGCCCCGGCCGCGGCCATGGCCATGTTCAGCTGCGCCGCGCTCATGGCGCCCATGCGGTCGATACGCTGGTCCAGATCGCCGAACCGCGCATTCACTGCGCCTTCGAACACATCCAGCCGGTCCGACAGGCTGTTGAACCGGCTGTCGGTATAGGCCATGGCCGCGGTCAGGGTCGCGGCGTCGCCGGCGTCGGCGTAGGCCCGGGACTGGGCCGCCGTCTGGTCGGCGAGGGCCTGCACCTGGCCCAGGTTGACCGCATCGGTCGCCGCCACCGCGTCGGCGACATTGGCCAGTCGGGTGCCGTCCGCCCCCTCCAGGGTCATCACCGCCCGCGAGGCGTCGTCATAGCTCGCCGCCAGCGGGTCGCCGCCACCCGGGCCGGCCGGTCCCTGCGGCCCGACCGGCCCTTGAGGACCCTGCGGTCCCTGAGGTCCTTGCGGGCCCTGCGGCCCCTGCGGGCCGGGAGTCAGGCTGACGCCGGCGAGGTCGGCGGCCAGCTGGCCCAGCTCGGCGTCGACCGCGGCCAGGGCGGCGCCCACGTCGGCGTAGTCGACCCCGGCGATGCTGAAGGTCGGGGCCGTGAACAGCCCGCCGGCATAGGCGGCCCCGCCGCCCAGCCACCCCGTCAGCCCGACCATCAGGGCGTCGTTGAGGCTTTGCGCCTGGCGCAGGTTCACCGCGTCGGTGTCGGCGATCGCGTCGGCCACATGGATGATGTTGTTTTCCGCCCCCGACGCCCCGACCGACAGGGCGTAGGCCCGGTCCGCCACGGCCCCGAAGCCGATCGCCGTCGCCCCCTCGGCCGTCGCCCGGGCGTTGACGCCGAAGGCGCTGCTGTAATCCGCATCGGCGTGCACGGCGCCCCCGACGGCCACGGCCCCGCGTCCGCTGGCGCTGGCGTACTCCTCCGGCGGCGAGGTGCCGGAATTTCCGTCAAGGTCGGCGTGCGTCCCGACCACCAGCGCGGCAAAACCGCTGGCGGTAGAGCGAAAGCCGTAGGCCGAACTCCATATGCCAGAGGCGGTGGTCTCGTACCCTATCGCGCTGCCCAGGGCGCCCGAGGCGGTATTGAACAGGCCCATGGCCGTGGCCAGATAACCCGAGGCGGTATTGCCCTGCCCGAAGGCGGTGCTCCAGACGCCGCTCGCCGTGTTGTACCTGCCGACGGCGGCGGAGTACTCGAGACTCGATGCGGTGTTGTTGTTGCCCAGGGCCAAGCCTCCCCAGCTGGTTACCGAATTGTGGATCCCCATGGCGGTGCTGGTCGTTCCGAGGGCCTCGTTTGACAAGCCCACGGCGGCGCCGTTGCCGGTCACATTGTCCCGGCCGGCCACAAACGCGACGCTGGAGCCCGCCAGATTGCCCGAACCGTAGGCCAGAGCGCCCGCGGCGCAGGTCGAGTTGTCGACACCGTGCTCGATCCCCTCGTCGGTGCCGCCGCCGAGCGGGCACGGCGCATCCTGGGCCGCCGCCGGCGAGGCCGCCGTGAAGGCCAGCATACAGGCCGCCGCCGTCGCGATAAGCGCACCGCCGGCGACATGGGGAATTTTGGATACAGACATGGGAACGCCCCTCCTGTGAGACAGGGGCGGCCGGCCGATCCGGCCGCCGAACCTCCAGTTTACACTCCAAACATCGGCGTTCGCCGAATCCGCGCGCCCCCGGAACCATCCGCCGCGTCCGGCGCTGCCTTGGCCATGATCGGAGAGCTGGCCGACCTCACCGACCCGGCCTTGCTGCGACTGGGCGGCTCGACCATCACCCTCGCCGGGGTGATCGCCGGCGCAGCCGTCATCGCGGCGGCCTGGGCCGCGGCCTGGGTGGCGACCCGGGCCCTGCGCCGGGCGCGCGCCCGGGCGGTCCGCTCGGCGGCGGTGCTGCACATTCTCGAGAAACTGATCGGCTACGGCCTGATCGTGTTCGGCGTGGCGGCGGCCCTGTCGGTGGCCGGGCTGAACCTGTCGTCGCTGGCGGTGTTCGCCGGGGCCCTCGGCATCGGCGTCGGCCTGGGCCTGCAAGGGGTGGTCAAGGAGTTCGTCTCGGGCCTGTTCCTGATCTTCGACCGCATGGTCTCGGTCGGCGACTACATCGAGTTCGGCGAGGCCGGCCTGGGCGGCGGCGTGCGCGAGGAAGGCATGCGCGGCGTAGTCATGGAGATCGGCCCGCGCGCCGTGCGCATCCGCACCAACGACAACGTCAATGTGCTGGTGCCCAACTCGCGCCTGATCGAGCAGCCGGTGACCAACTGGACGCTGAAGGGCGACACCCGCCGCATCCACATTCCGTTCGTGGTCGGCTACGGGGCCGACCGGGGCAAGGTGCGCGAGGCCGTGCTGGCCGCCGCCCGGGCCAGCCCCTTCACCCTGCCCGAAACCGACGAGCGCAAGGCCCAGGTCTGGCTGGTCGGGTTCGGCGACCGCGGCATGGAGTTCGAGCTGCTGGTCTGGCCGACGCGCGAGGCGGTCAAGCGTCCGGCGGCCATGCATGCGGCCTACACCTGGGCGATCGCCGATGCGCTGGAGGCGGCCGGGATCGAGGCTCCGGTGGCGCAGACCGACCTGCGCCTGCGTCGGCTGTTCGGCCGCGAGGGCGACGAGGCCCTGAGCACCCTGGGCCTGCAGCCCGCCCCCGCCGCCGCCGCTCCGGGATCCCGCTCCGGCGCCAGCGCCAACGACGCCGCCGAGGACCTGCTCAAGCCTGCGTCGCACGAAGAGCCGGAAGACCCCGACGATCGCGGGCGGGGCTGAGCGTCAGATCAGCAGCGCCCCTTCGTGACGAAGCAGCCAGGTCTTGCACTCAAGCCCGCCGCCGAACCCGACCAGGGCGCCGTCGGCGCCGATCACCCGGTGGCACGGCAAGATCAGAGGGATCGGATTCCGGTTCAGCGCCACGCCCGCGGCCTGGGCGGCGCCCGGCTCGCCGGCGCGGCGGGCCATTTCGCCATAGCTGATCGTGGCCCCGGCCGGGATGTCGGCCAGCGCCCGCCAGACGCGCGGCTGGAAGCCCTCGCCGGTCACCGCCCACGGAATCTCGCCCAGCGCCTCGATCCGCCCGGCGAAATAGGCGTCCAGCGCGGCCACCACAGCCGGCGGGGCCGGGCCCGCCTCCACCGCGGCCGCCGGATAATCGCGCGCCGCCGTGCGGGCGACGTCGCGGCCGAAGCTGACCGCCCGAACCGCGCCCCCGGCGTCCCACGCCAGTCCAAGCGCGCCGATCGGGGCGTCGTACCGGCAGGTCCACAGACGGTCGGGGGCGGCGGTCATGACCCCATCCTGCCGCGACGCGAGAGCCCTGTCTCGCGGCTTTCGGACCCGATGTCGCCCGCTTGCCAGGCCTCGCGGGGCGGCGCACTGTCACGCTTGCGCCCTCCGCCGGGCGCGTTCGCAGGAGACCCGTCATGGCTTCCCTGGCTGGCGCCGTGCGCCTCACCGCCCCCACCGTCCCGCTGTTCGGCGTGGCCTGGTTCATCGCCGTCCTGGGCCTGCTGGCCCGGGTCTTCGGCCTGGACATCCCGTGGGTCAGCGACCACGTCGCCGACACCTTCCTGATCGCCTTCCTGGTGCTCACCGCCGGCGTGGTGTTCAGGGGCCTCTAGCGGCCGCCCCTAGGCAGCGGGGGGCCGCCGCCCTACCTTGCGTTCATGGCCCGTTCTCCCCTGCCTTCCGCCCCCGGCGTCGCCGAGGCCGCCGCCCAGTTCGCGCGCGACGCCGCCGCCTGGGTTCCCCATCGTCCGGTGCGGCCGGAGAAGACCCGCGCGCGCACGCCGTTCCGCCTGGTCTCGCCCTATCAGCCGGCCGGGGACCAGCCGACCGCGATCGCCGAGCTGGTCGAACAGGCGCGGGCCGGGGAGCGCGACCAGGTGCTGCTGGGCGTCACCGGCTCGGGCAAGACCTTCACCATGGCCAAGGTCATCGAGCAGACCCAGCGCCCGGCCCTGATCCTGGCGCACAACAAGACACTTGCCGCGCAACTATACTCAGAGTTTAAAGCATTCTTTCCCGACAATGCTGTCGAATACTTTGTATCGTACTACGACTACTATCAGCCTGAAGCATATGTTCCTAGAACAG
>CAZQBJ010000048.1:7727-12816 GCA_964591465.1 uncultured Brevundimonas sp. | reverse complement strand
GCCAAGGGCATCGAGCCGCAGACCCTGAAGCTGTTCGAGGTCTGCCGTCTGCGCGACATCCCGATCATCACCTTCATCAACAAGCTGGACCGCGAGGCCCAGGACCCGATGGCCCTGCTGGACGAGATCGCCTCGCGGCTGGCCCTGGACCCCGCCCCCATCTGGTGGCCGGCGGAAAGCGGCAACCGCCTGCGCGGCATGGTCGAGATCGGCACGGGCCGGTTCCAGCCCTATGCGAAGAAGGCCGCCGGGGCGGAAGAAAACCCCGACCACCCCGAGCCGCTGCCGCTGGCCGAGGCGGGCCGCTATTTCGAGGGGGAGGAGCAGGCGGCCCTGACCGAGGCGCTGGAGCTGGTCGAGGGCGGCTATCCGACCTTCGATCTGCAGTCGTTCCTGGAAGGGCACATGACGCCGGTGCTGTGGGGTTCGGCCCTGCGCCACTTCGGCATCGACCAGCTGCTGGCGGCGATCGGCGACTGGGCCCCGGCGCCCAAGGTGATGAAGGCGCGCAGGGAAGCCCCGCCCGAGACCCGCAACGCCCCGCCGCCGCAGGACCTGGAGGTCGAGCCCGGCGCCCCGGAGGTGACCGGCTTCGTGTTCAAGGTCCAGGCCAACATGGACCCCAACCACCGCGACCGCATCGCCATGTTCCGCATGGCCTCGGGCCAGTTCCGCCGCGGCATGAAGCTGAAGGTGCAGAACACCGGCAAGTCGCTGTCGGTCAACGCGCCGATCATGTTCTTCGCCTCGGACCGCGAACTGACCGACGACGCCTTCGCCGGCGATGTCATCGGCATCCCCAACCACGGCGTGCTGCAGTTGGGCGACACCCTGTCGGAGAGCGGCCTGGTCCGCTTCGCCGGCCTGCCCAATTTCGCCCCGGAGATCCTCCAGCGCGTGCGGGTGAAGGACCCGCTCAAGGCCAAGCACCTGAAGAAGGCGCTGGAGGGCCTGGCCGAGGAGGGGGTGACCCAGCTGTTCCGCCCCGAGCTCGGCGCGGACTTCATCGTCGGCGCCGTGGGCCAGCTGCAGTTCGAGGTGATGGCCGACCGGCTGGGCGCCGAGTACGGGCTGGACGTGATCTTCGAGCCCAGCCCCTACGCCGAGGCGCGCTGGGTGCTGGGCGCCGAGGCGGACCTGGAGGATTTCGCCGGCAAGTATCGCGGCCAGATGGCCCGCGACATCGACCAGCAGCCGGTGTTCCTGGCCAAGTCGGCCTGGGAGACCGGCTACGTCGGCGAGAAGTTCCCCAAGGTGACCTTCGCCAGGACTAGGGAGCGCGGCTGAGCTTCAGGCGCGGGGGCAGGGCGAACAGGGGCATGAAGGCCTGCACCAGCGGGCCCAGGGCGACCGCGTAGAGCACCGTGCCGACGCCGACCACCCCGCCGAGCAGCCAGCCGGCGGCCAGCACCGAAGCCTCGATGCTGAAGCGGGCGACGCGGATCGACCAGCCGAGCCGCTCGTGCAGGCCGGTCATCAGGCCGTCGCGGGGGCCCGGCCCCATGCCGGCCCCGATGTAGGCGGCGGTGGCCATCGCGTTCAGCACCACCCCGGCGACCATGGCGGCGGCGCGCAGGGCCAGGCCCTCGAACGGTGGGATCAAGGCCAGGGACGCGTCGATGACCAGGCCGATCACGATGATGTTGGCCACCGTGCCGTAGCCGGGTCTCTGGCGCAGCGGGATCCAGGTCACCATGACCGCCGCGCCGATCAGGATCGAGATCTGGCCGAGGGTCAGGCCGGTGACGCCGGTCAGGCCCTGCTGGAACACGTTCCACGGATCCAGCCCGAGGGCGGCGCGCACCATGAGGGCCAGGGAGACCCCGAACAGGCACAGGCCCAGATGGAGTTGAATCAGGCGACGCAGCAGCATGATGCACTGCACAAAGGCCACGGTTGTGGCCTTTGCAAGGCCGCGAGGTCAGCTGGCGCGGGGAGGGCCGGCGGCGGCGCGGCGGGCGTCGAGGGCGGCGTAGGCCTGTTCCAGTGTCGGGGCGGTGAGGTGGCGGCGGCCGGGGATCTGGTGGTCCATCACCTGGCACCACAGGGCCAGATGACGGTCGAGGCTGACGAAGACGGTCCAGCAGGGGGCGGCGGCCTCGCCGGCGAAGGCGGCGGCGACCGCGTCGGTGTCGGCCAGGTCGGCGTGACCGCCGGCCTCGCGCACGTCGTGAACCCAGTCCCAGGATTTCAATGCGGGCCGCTCGGTCACGAGGCGCAGGATCAGGCGGGTCGAGGCGGCGGCGGTGTCGCGCGGGCCGAGCACGACGGTGACGCGGCGGGCGGCTTCGTCGATCCGGTGCTCGATGGTCATGATGGTCCCGCGCTGACGCGGCCTGGGCCGCCGGACCGGATCATCCAAGCCGACCCTCGCGACAAGGACAAGCCCGTCGCGCCGGACTGAACCGGGCCGGCGGCGCTGCGTTTGCTTTGTGTCCGGCGGGGCCGTGCAAACGGTCCCGTTCCGGGACTTTCAGGCGGACGAGCGGATGTTCGAGTTTGGCAGGGATCTGAAGCGGGTCTTTTCGCGGGCGAAGGAGCGCCGCGAGGAGGTCTGGCTGGAATTGATCGGGGCCGATCTGCTCGAGGCGGAGGCGCGCCAGCAATCGATCGAGGCCGGCCGGGTGTCCTGCGCCGAGCCGGTGGAGGCGAATCTGCGGGCCGCCGTCCTGTGGCGCGAGCACGCCCGGCGGACGGGCAAGCGCGACAGCGTCATGCGGTCGCTGCACGCGGCCTCCAGCGCCCGACGCGACGCGGTGCGGCCGGAACGGGCCGCCGCCGGCGCGGTGGAGATGGCCCTGACCCTGATCCTCAAAGCGGACCTGTACGGCGGGACCGCGGCGCTGGCCGCGGCCGGCGCGGCGCTGGACGAGGCGGGGCCGGCCGAGGGCCTGCACGGCGCGCGGATCGCCGCCGCCCACGCCCGGCTGAGCGCGCGGCGCGCCCGGGGGCCGGTCGAGGGAAGCTGTCCCTATGCCGCGGCGGCCCTGCTGGACGCGGCCCTGCACGGACTCGAGAACCGGCCCGAGACCGCCGCCGAGGCCGCCGAGCTGCGGCTGGAGCGGGCGACCCTGTCGCTGGAGGTCGGCCTGCGCCGGCGCGACGCCCTGGCGCTGGACCTGGCCGGCCGTGATCTGCGCCGTCTGGTGGACGACGCCTCGCCCGATTTCGCCCCGCTGACCCGGGCGCGGGCCCTGGCCATGTGCGGGGTGGGCATGACCCATCTGGCCGGATTGGCGTGCAATCTGGAGGCGATGGAGCAGGGACGGAGCCTGTTGCTGGCGGCGGCCGACGTGTTTCCGGTCGATCACAGCCCGCTGGACTGGGTGGCCATCCAGCTGGCCCTGGCGCTCAGCGCCGAACGGACCGGCGAACCGGTCGAGCCCGTCGACCTGAGACAGGCCGAACTGCTGACCCAGGGCGAGGGGCTGATCATCGGCGCCCTGGCGGCCGATGCGCGCGCGGCGGCGGAGACCCGGGCGGCGGATCGCGCCGGAGACCTGAATGGCCTGAAGCGGGTGGAGATCCGCCTGCGGCGTCGTCTGGGACGCGGTCAGGCGGCCCAGGCGCCGCTGGAGTGGGCGGCGGATCAGATCGGCCTGGCGCGGGTGTTCCTGGCCCGCTCGCGGCTGGGCGGCGGCGCGCTGCCCGCGGGGCTGGGCGTGGGACTCGGCGAAGCGCGGCTGGTGGCCGAGGAGCTGGGCTGTCCGATGCTCAACGACGCCGCGACGGCGCTGCTGGCCGAGGTGCGGCTGGGCGTGGTCGGGCCGTGAGCCTCAGGCCGCGACCTGGGCGTCGCGGCGCAGTCGCCAGAAGCGCAGGGTGCGCAGGGCCGTCTCGCGCGGCAGGTCGGCGTACAGGCGGGCGTAGGCCTTGGCCTTGCCCATGGCGTCGCTCTCGGGGCTGAGCAGCACCACCGCATAGGTGAGGAACAGCGCCCGATCCAGATTGGCGGACTTGCAGACCACGGCCAGGGCGTCGAGCTCGCGCCGATTGACGATCTGCTGGGCCGTGTGGAAGTCGATATCGGCCAGTTCGGCCAGGGCGATCAGGAACTGGGTGCGGCCGCCCGAGCGGAGGAAGCGGGCCAGCGCCTGGGGGGTCAGCTCGCCGGCGGCGCGCAGCTCGCGCACATAGGCCAGGGCTTCGGGATAGTCGGGCGGCAAGGCGCCGTCGTGGGTCGCCACCCGGGCGCGTCCGGCGTTCAGCGCGCTTTCCAGCAGGTCCGGATCGAGCTTGGCGTTCTGCTCGAGGATGCGCTGGCGCAGGCGGGCCTCGACCACGAAGTACATTTCGTTGAGCAGGTCCGGCGGCAGGGCGGCGCGCTCGACCACCGCCGCGTGCAGCTCGGGATTGGCCTTGGCGCGGGAGACGGCGGTCTCGCTGGCCCCGCGCGACAGGGTGGCGCCCTCGTTCTTGAGCAGGGCGCCGAGGGTCTCGTCGTCGCCGCGCTCGACGATGGCGTCCGAGACCGCCTCGGACACCACCTTGCGGGACGACACCGCGCGCAGGTGGTCCTGGCTCTGGCTGTTGACCACTTCCAGCAGATCCTCGTCGGACAGCACCGGCGAATGCTCCAGCACCGGCCCGGCGACCGGGATGGCCAGGTCCTCGGCCAGGCGACGGATCAGCTTGTGCGGCGCGTCGGGGGCTTCGGCGAAGCGGCTGGCCAGCTCGGCGCGGACGGCCTCCTCCATCTCGTCGGTCAGCTGGGTGAGCACCTCGCCGTACAGCTCATCTTCGGTCGGGGTGCGCGCCGGACTGCCGAAGAACTGTTCGGTGATCTCGCGCAGCAGGGTGCGGCGCTTCTCGCTGGAGGACTCGGCGGCGAGGCCGATCAGGTCGTGCAGGCGGGAGTGGACTTCGGTCTCCGGCACGTCGGTCATGGCAGGTCGGGCTCTGGTACACTGGCGACCATGCCGGCGCCGCTGCGGATGATGGCCGGCGGGGGCGGCGGCTCGGCGAGGTCTACTGGGGCGGAATCGAGAAAGAACGGGGCCGGCAGCGGGATCGGATCCGGATCCTGGCCGGCCTGGCGGTGCACCGAATAGTACCGCGGGCTGTCGCCGGCGCGGTCGGGCGCGGGCGC
>CAZQBJ010000048.1:0-7627 GCA_964591465.1 uncultured Brevundimonas sp. | reverse complement strand
GTCGGTCGGGCGGCGGGCGCGCTGCGGGCGGCCGGCGCGGTCGGGCGCGCGGGCTTGCCGGGCCAGCTGAGGTACCGCAGACCGTGCTGGGCGGACGCAGGCGGGGCCGGCGGCGCGGACTGGGCGACCGCGTCCAGCGCCGGCGCGGCGCCGAGGACGGCGCCGACGGCGATCAGGACCAGACTGCGCATGACGTGCTCCCCGGCGAAGGTGATCAGGACCTTCGAGGCTAGAACCGCGCGCTTAACCGCCCGCTAACGCGGAGGGTTGTCGCGGCCGAGCCAGAACCGGCGGGCGCGGCGCTCGGCGGCGGCGATCAGGGCGTTGAGCAGCAGCCCCATGGCGGCCAGCCAGACGAGGGCGGCGAGCAGTTCGGCGGTGCGCAGGCGATTGCCGGCCTCGAGAATGCGCCAGGCCAGGCCCTGGGTGGCGCCGGTGCCCGAGACGAACTCGGCGACCACGGCGCCGATGATCGCCAGACCGGCGCCGACGCGCAGGCCCTCGAGCATCCAGGGCAGGGCCGAGGGCAGGCGCAGCCGGCGCAACCGCTGCAGCCGCGTGGCGCCGTAGAGGTCGAACAGGCGCTCCAGATCCGGATCGGCCGATTTCAGACCCGTCAGCACGCCCGAAAAGATCGGAAAGACGGCCACGGCGGCGGCCAGGATGACCACCGCCAGGTCGGCGCGATCCAGGCCGGTCCAGATCAGCACCAGCGGGGCGATGGCCACCACCGGGGTGACCTGCAGGGTGACGGCCAGCGGACGCACGGCGCGCTCGGCCGGGCCGTACAGCGATATGGCCAGGGCCAGGCCGCCGCCGAGGGCGGTCGCCAGACCCAGGGCCTGCAGGGCCATGGCCAGGGTGTTCCAGGCCGAGCCCGCCAGCACCGGGGCGCGTTCGACCAGGGCCGCGGCCACGGCGCTTGGCGGGGGCAGGAAGTAGCCGGGGACCTGAAGCGCGCGGCAGGCGATCTCCCAGGCCGCCAGCAGCGCGGCGGCCAGCAGCCACGGGGCCAGCAGGTTCAGAGTCCGGCTCATGCGGCCCCGCCCATGGCGGCGTCGAGGGCGTCGACGGCCTGCTCGACCGTTTGGCGAAAGGCGGCGGCGGTGCGCCAGCCCGGCGGCCGCGGCAGGGGACCGGGGCAGTCGATCCGGGCGACGACGCGGCCGGTCCCGGCCTGCATGATCAGCAGGCGCGAGGCGACATAGACGGCCTCCTCGACGTCATGGGTGACGAACACCACGGCCGGGGCGCCGGAGGCCCACAGCCGGTGAAGATCCTCGATCAGGCCGCGGCGGGTGATCGAGTCCAGGGCCGCGAAGGGCTCGTCCAGCAGCAGCAGATCGGGATCGGTGACCAGGGCGCGGGCGAGTGAGACGCGCATGGCCATGCCGCCGGACAGCTGGGCCGGCCGGGCGTCCTCGCGCCCCGTCAGACCGACCCGGGCCAGGGCCTGATCGGCCAGGGCGGCGGCCTCGGCGGACGCCATGCCCGACAGGCGAAGGGGCAGGGCGACATTGGCGCGGGCGTCGGCCCAGGGCATCAGGGTCGGGGCCTGGAAGACCAGGCTTGTGCGGCCGCGCCCCGCCGGCCGGCGCACCTCGCCGGACGCGGGCGTCTCGAGCCCGGCGAGCAGGCGCAGGGCGGTGGACTTGCCGCAGCCGGAGGCGCCGCACAGGGCAACGATCTCGCCGGGCGCCGCCGACAGGTCGATGGGCCCCAGCGGCGCGCGGCCCCGGTAGCGGACGACCGCCGCGTTCAGCTCCGCGCGCGCGATCGGCTCACCCACGACCCGGCAGGAAGTCCAGAGTGAAGGCGGCGCGCCAGTCGAGGTCCTCGGGATAGACGCCTTCGGCCGAGACGACCTCGAAGAACTCGCGCCAGCGGTCGACCGTCATGGCCCCGACGCCCAGGGTCTCGGCGTCGCCGCCCTCGACGATGCCGTAGGTTTTCAGCTTGTCCCGCGCCTGGTCGAGGACCTCATCGGTCATGTCGGGATTGTCGTTCTTGATCAGGGCGTTGGCGGTGGTCGGGTCGTCGTTCAGATAGTCCCGCCAGCCCTCGGCCGAGGCCTCGACGAAGGCGCGCAGGGCCTCGGCGTTGTCGCGGGCGAAGCCGTCGGGGGCCAGCACCATGGTGGCGTAGGACGGGTAGCCCTCGTCGGCGAGCAGGAAGACGCGCGGCTCGAAGCCGGCGACCTGCTCGATGGTGTACGGCTCGCTGGTCAGATAGCCCTGCTGCACCGCCCGCTCGTCGGCCAGGAAGGGCGCCGGGTTGAAGGTGTATTTGCGCACCTGGTTGTCGCGGAAGCCGTACTTGGCCTTGAGCCAGACCCAGAAGGCGGTGACCGAGGCGTCGGCCAGCAGGAAGGGCCGATCGGCCAGATCGGCGATGCCCTGCAGCGACGGATCGGGGTGGGCGATGAGGACCTGGGGGTCCTTCTGGAAGAAGGCCGCGACGGCTTTCACCGGCGCGCCTTCGGCGACCAGATTGAGCGGAATGAAGCTGTTGGAGCCCATGCCCAGCTCGACCGCGCCCGAGGCCAGCAGCTGGGGCACGTTCACCCCCGGTCCGCCCTGGACGATCTGCACATTGAGGCCGCGGCGCGCGTAGCCGCCGGACGCCACCGCCTGGTAGAAGCCGCCGTGCTCGGCCTGGGCGCGCCAGTCGGTGGCGAAGCGGATGCGCACGCGGCCCTCGGCGTCGACCGGAGGCTCGGAACCGCAGCCGGCGAGGGCGGCCGCCGAGGCCGCCAGGGCGCCGGTGACGAAGGTTCTGCGCTGTAAGGCCAAGGGGGAGTCTCCGCACGGTCCGATCACGGGCACGTTACGGCGCGTCGCGGAGCGAGGGAAGCGCGGGCGCGGAGCCGCGCTCACTGCGCGTCAGATGGGGGTGCGCCCGAATTGAGTAAGGGGACGGCGCCCGGTCGAACCGTTGCGTCGTCCCCTCACCAAGTCCGGGTTGGACTTGGCCATTGAGAGTGGGGGCTGGCGTTCCGCCTGCGGGCGAACCCGTCTGCGGTCGGCTGCGCCCTCTCGGCTCAGGTCCGCCGGGTCCGATGCGGGGTCACCCCCGTCTTCGCCAACGATCCCGGTCCGGTTCCCGTCCGCCGGCTCCGAAGAGCCTGGCCTGGGGCCTGGACCCTGCCCGGTGTTCCGCGCCTCCGAAGAGGGTCGAGAGCCTGGGTCAGAGAGCCGGACCGACCCGCTTGAAGCCCGGGTCTCCCCGGATTTCCGCGCCGCCGTGTCTCTCGGCGTGTTGACGTTCCCCCGGAATCCGATATCAGGCAAGCGCCCGAAATGGTCCCGCTGTGCATGACGGCCCGGGGCCCGGTGGACAACCCCTCGACAGCCGGTGGAGCGTTTCGATTCCGGGTGCGGAATCAGCCGGATTCGTTGTCCACAGAAACGCGAAGTCAGCCCGCGGCGAGGGCGTCCCGTTTCTCTTCCAGGGCCAGCCATTCGTCCTCGGCGGCGGTCAGCTGGGTGCGGGCGGCGTCGAGCGCCTTGCTGACGCGGTCGAAGGCGGCGGGGTCGCGGGCGTAGAGGCCGGGGTCGGCCAGGGTCGCCTCGTGGGCGGCGATCTCGGCCTGGAGCCTGGGCATCAGGGCGTCGAGCTCCTTGAGCCGGTGGGCGTCCTTGAAGGAGAGCTTTTTCTGGGGCGCAGGTTTCGGCGGGGAAGCCTGGCGCGACCCCTCGCCCTCCCGCCCGCTCCGCGGTCGGGCCCCTCCCTCTCCCGCAAGGGGAGAGGGGGTCAAGAAGTCGGGGTTCTGGCGGATGAAGTCGGTCCAGCCGCCGGGAGTCTCGACGATGTCGCCGCGGCCGTTCAGGCCGATGGTCGAGGTGGCGAGCCGGTCGATGAAGTCGCGGTCGTGGCTGACCAGGATCAGGGTGCCGTCGTAGTCGGCCAGCAGCTCCTCGAGCTTGTCGAGGGTGTCCATGTCCAGGTCGTTGGTCGGCTCGTCCAGCACCAGCAGGTTGGCCGGCCGGGCCAGGGCGCGCGCCAGCAGCAGCCGGTTGCGCTCGCCGCCGGAGAGGCTGGAGACCGGCTGGCGCAGCTGGGCCTCGGTGAACAGGAATTCCTTGGCGTAGGCGGCCACGTGGCGGGGCTGGCCGCGGACCATGATGGAGTCGCCCCCGCCGGGGGTGAGGGCGTCCCACAGGGTCATGTCGCCGGTCAGGTCGGCGCGGGCCTGGTCGAGATAGACCGGCTCCAGATTGACCCCCAGACGGACCGAGCCGGCGTCCGGCGCCAGCTCGCCGAGCATGATGCGCACCAGGGTGGTCTTGCCGGCCCCATTGGGACCGACGATGGCGATGCGGTCGCCGCGCATGATCCGGGTCGAGAAGGGCTTGAGGATGGTGCGCTCAAGTGGCGAGTGGTGAGTGGTGCGATCACTCGCCACTCCTGGAAAGGTCTTGGCGACGCCCTTGAGCTCGGCCACCAGCTTGCCGGACATGGCGCCGGAGTCGACGCCGAGCTGGAGATCGGCCCGCTGGTCGCGGACCCGCTGGGCGCGTTCGGCGCGCATGGCCTGGAGGGCGCGGGCGCGGCCCTCGTTGCGGCTGCGGCGGGCGGTGATGGAGCGATAGAAGGTCTCGGTCTCGCGCGCGATGGCGCGGTCGAGCCGGCGCAGGGACTCGGCCTCTTCCTCGAGAATCTTGTCGGCCCAGGCGTCGAATTCGGCGAAGCCGGCGTCGAGGGTGCGCACCTTGCGTCCTTCCAGCCAGTAGCAGCGCCGGGTGACCCGCTCGAGGAAGGCGCGGTCGTGGCTGACGATCAGGGCGGCGAAGCGGGCGGCCGCCAGCTCCTTTTCCAGCAACTCGATGGCCAGGATGTCCAGGTGGTTGGTCGGCTCGTCGAGCAGCAGCAGGTCCGGCTCCTCGGCGAAGGCCCGGGCCAGGGCGACGCGGCGGATCTCGCCGCCGGACAGGCCGACGGTGGATTTCTTCGGGTCGAGGCCGAAGGTCTGCAGCCAGCTTTCCGCCGTCCACGGGTCGGCCCCGCCGGCGATGGCGTGGTCCAGCAAGGTCGCGCCGGCGATGGCCGGCTCCTGCGGCACATAGGCGAAGCGGACGCCGGACTGGACGGTGCGCTCGCCGGAGTCCGGCTCGATCAGCCCGATGACCAGCCGCATCAGGGTGGACTTGCCCGCCCCGTTTCGTCCCACCAGGCAGGCGCGCACGCGCGGCTCGATGGCCAGGTCGACGCCTTCGAACAACGGGCGCGGACCATCCTGCAGTCGGATGTCCTTCAGGGCGACGAGGGGCGGACGGGCGGCCATGACGGGTTTCTGATTCCCCTACCGGGGCGCAGGAGGTGTATGGGAGCCCGCGGATGTAGAGCGTGCGGGACCGGTGACCAAGCCCTTCTGGGAATACAAGCGTCTGGAACAGATGACCGTGGCGGAGTGGGAGAGCCTCTGCGACGGCTGCGGCCTGTGCTGCCTGGTGCGGTTCCAGGACGAGGACACCGGCGAGGTCGTGCCCACGCGCGTGCACTGCAAGCTGTTCGATCCGGATCGGTGCGCCTGTTCCGACTATCCGAACCGCAAGGCGCATGTGCCGGACTGCATCAAGCTGACGCCGCAGAACGTCGAGCAGCTGGGCTGGATGCCGCGGTCGTGCGCGTACCGGCGGATCGCCGAGGGGCGCGGCCTGGCCGACTGGCACCCGCTGGTCTCGGGCGATCCGGAAAGCGTGCACCGGGCCGGGGTGTCGATCCGCGGCCAGACGATCAGCGAGACGGCTCTGGCGGCGCCGGAGGATGCGCTGGACTTCGAGGCGCCGGAGTGGCTGGCCGAGCGCGGCCGATAAGCCGCGGGCGGGGAAGGCGCGGTCGAAGCCCTCGTTTTGATCGACGCCAACCGGTTGAAGAGCCGGGACAAAGCCGATCGAGCGGAGCGTTTCGCCCCCGGGGTCCGCTGGTCGCCTAGACTTCGTCCATGGCTGGAAAAGGGGCCGCGGCGACAGGGCCCGGCCACCCCCAGCGGAATTCACGGAGCAGGCCGAATGTTCGACTGGCGGCGGAAGCCGGGCCGGCGGCGCGCGAGCGCGCCCGAGGCCAAGGACAGCGCGGCCGGCCCGCTGATCGCCTTCGCCCACGCGGGGCGGCCGGTGTGGACGCCGCGGGACTACGACGCCCTGGCGCGCGAAGGCTTCGCCAGGAACCCGGTGGCCTACCGATGCGTGCGGATGATCGCCGAGGCCGCCGCGGCCACGCCCCTGGCGGTGTTCGAACACGGCGAGCGGGCCGGCCCCGACCACTGGCTGACCCGGCTGCTGGCGCGACCCAATCCGGAGCAGTCCGGGGCCGAGCTGTTCGAGGCGCTGCACGGCTCGTTGCAGACCTCCGGCAACGCCTATCTGGAGGCGGCCGGCGACGGGCTGGAGGAGCTGTATGTCCTGCGGCCGGACCGGGTGAAGGTGGCCCCAGGGCCCAACGGCTGGCCGGCGGCCTACGACTATACGGTGGGCGGCCGGACGGTTCGGCTGGCCCGGGCGGCGGACGGCTTTTCGCCGGTGCTGCACGTACGGCTCTTCAATCCGACGGACGACTGGTACGGCTTTTCGCCGATGGAGGCGGCCGCCTTCGCCATCGACGTGCACAACGCCTCGGGCGCCTGGAACAAGGCGCTGCTGGACAATGCGGCGCGGCCGTCCGGCGCGCTGGTCTATGGCGGACATCTGACCGACGAGCAGTTCCAGACCCTGAGGTCCGAACTGACCGAGCACCACGGCGGCGCGGCGAACGCCGGGCGGCCGCTGCTTCTGGAGGGCGGGCTGGACTGGACGCCGATGAGCCTGACGCCGCACGACATGGACTTCATCGCCGGCAAGCATGCGGCGGCGCGCGAGATCGCCCTGGCCTTCGGCGTGCCGCCGCAGCTGCTGGGGATCCCGGGGGATTCGACCTACGCCAACTATCGCGAGGCCAACGCCGCGTTCTGGCGGCAGACGATCATTCCGCTGGTGCGCAAGACCGCCGGGGCGATGACGGCCTGGCTGGCCCCGCGATGTGCGGGCTGCCGGATCGAGGCGGACCTGGACGGGGTGCCGGCCCTGCAGCCCGAGCGCGACGCCCTGTGGGCCCGGCTGAGCGCCGCCGGCTTCCTGAGCGACGAGGAGCGGCGGCGGATGGCGGGGGTCTGCGGCTGACAGGCGGCGAACGACAGTAGCGAGTAACGAGTATGCGTGGCGTGAGACGGGGGCAGGCCGGGGTGGTGATCTGCCCGCGGTCGGACGGACCGGAGGGATGGATGCTGGAGCGCAGGTTGCCGGCCGCGGTGATTGTGGCCCTGATCGTGCAGACCGCCGGCGCGCTGGTGTGGGGCGGCGGCGCGGCCGCCCGGATCGCGGCGCTGGAGGCGCGGGTCGAGCAGCAAAGCTCCGTGATCGAGCGCCTGGCGCGGCTGGAGGAGCAGGCGACGGCGACCCGCGCGGCGATCGAGCGGATCGAGGCGGGGTTAGTGGCGAGTGATGAGTGGCGCGTGGCGAGAGGTCCGCGCGATGCGAACTGAGCCGGCCCTGTTCCGCGACCACATCGCTCACTCGTCACTGGCCACGCGTCACTCGCCACTGGAGATCGAGGGCTACGCCTCGCTGTGGGGGCGGGCGGACCTGAACGG
>CAZQBJ010000047.1:0-12851 GCA_964591465.1 uncultured Brevundimonas sp. | reverse complement strand
AGACTGGCACATTTTGACCGAAATGCCTGGCACAAATAACACCGAAATACTCAGTCTACTTTTGAACTGTACTAAAAAGGGGAAGCCTACAAGTCTATCAAGTTCTTTGAACCTCTACCAGTGAGGGGTCAGTATCACCGGAATATCCACCTTAGAGGTATTATTCTTAATAATATTATCGCAGAACTAAATCAGGATGCCTCATATCTGAGTTGGTCAATGATAGAAAACAACAATAAATGGGGAACTTTATACACATATACATCGCCAAATGACGCCATTTGGGGATCTTACAATAACGAAATACAGTATCTAAAGACATGGCTTAGTCAACGTATTTCTTGGCTTGACAAAGCAATAAATGATTTGTAGTCACAAAAAGTTGTAATCTTCCCTTTGGTTAGCTATCAAAGGGAAGACTACATAACATTATTCTAACGGTTTATTTTAACAGTTGATCTAAACCATAGATTGTGCTTCCAGAAATAATACAAGAAACTCTTTAAGTGTATAAAAGTGTATCTATTGATGCTTTTTGTGCTCTTTCTATTATGAGCATGTATCATTTTTACATTCGGAAGATACACAACATCATACCCTTTTTTCTTCACAGACAGGCAAAGATCTACATCCTCAACATATAGAAAAAACTTCTCATCAAATCCACCTATCTGCTCAAACACGGTATTTCGGACAAAATATGCAGCACCAATTGCCCAGTCAATGTTCATATACTCCAAAGAATTATCTATCTCTTTAATCAGATATGAATTCTTCCTATTATCGACATCATCTTTACCCAAAGAAAGAGCTCTATAGAACAATGAAATAGGTGTAATAAACTTCCTAACTGAATATTGAAGGCTATGATCTGGATATAAAAGCATAGGGCAACAAATCCCAACATTTTGATGATTATCTAAAAAAGAAACAAGTTGGTCTATGCTATTAGGTAAAATGATTATGTCAGGATTCACAATACCAATATATTCACCCTTTGCACATTTATATCCAATATTGTTGTTTTTTGCAAATCCATATACTTTACGATTTCTAATCAATTTAACCTGTGGGTATTCTTTCGCGATAAAATCTACAGTCCCATCATTAGAGCAATTATCAACAATAATCATTTCAAAATCCACCTCCGGGATACATTCTTTATATAAAGAGAACAATAATTCTTTCACCTGAGAAAGGTGATTCATTGTAACAGTGATAATTGACAACTTTTTATTTCCCATCACAGACTATATATTTTATTCTTACAACAATAATTAACACAAATGTCTATTTCATAATGTCATACATACTTCCATAGAATCTCCTGTATTTTGTTATCCCTAACAGCATAGCAGAGAGTTTCCAAGTAAATGGGAATATACCAAATACAACAAAAGAAATAATCCTTATGTAATCACCAAGATGAGGATCAACGCCAAAAACATACTTATCAAAAAGCAATTTTGAAGCCTTTATCCTCCTGTCTTTTAAGTATATACAAGCCACCTCAAACCACTGATGTTTTAAGATTATTTTTAACTGCGCTTCGCTAAACATCCTAAGATCTGAATCATACTTTGACAAAAACTGATTCTTTATTTTGTGCGCAGACTCTGAATCTGGATAATTCCTATAACCCTCAACTTGCATAACCACATCAAAGAATGGGCTAATACCAATCTTATAAACACTGAAAAACCTCATTAAGAACTCAAGGTCTTGATGTCTTGCAAAAGCCTCATCAAACCCTCCTATTTTTCTAAATACCTCAGCCCTGAACAACAGCGTTGAGGTTGGCATACTAGTTTTACCTGATAAGAATTCAAATCTGAAATCACCTGTTTTGTTAGGTTCTACCGAATAAGTCCTGTAAGCAAACTTCTTGTACCTTCTGATATGAAAACAACAACAACCACCATACTCCTCTCCTAGTCCATCTAAAATTTGAACTTGTCTTTCTATCTTATGTGGCAAATAAAAATCATCATCATCCAGAAAACTAATATACTCAGCACCTGAATTATGAATGCCCGTATTCCTAGCTGCTGCACCATTTAGGTTATTATCATGCTTAATGTATTTGACCCGATTATTATTAAAATAGCTGTTCATCACGGACTCTGTCATCTTTCTATACTCATCACCATTGCAATTATCATCAACTACGATAACATTCACATTCCTATATGTCTGGTTAAGAACACTCTCAATTGCCCTTTTCAGAAAGGTTGGGCGTTTATAGGTAGGAATAATAACATCAACTTTGGCATTCATTATTTTTAGACTTTAAAATAAATATTATAGATCTACAGAAGTCTAATATTAGAGACAATTACAAATAAGAAGGTTTTACATCATCAAAATAAGAATACATCTGACACCATATAAATAGGAAGACGATTAAAAATCAATATTAAAGTAATGATAATATGATATGGATTAGTTATTGCATCTAGGCAATCACATAAATAATTCAGATAATAACTTCTCTGGTAAATCACACCATGTATTATTATTGATGTACTCCTTGACAATACTAATATCGACTTTTTTATCTATATCAATAATATCAGCAATATTTTCAAATGAATCATAACAATCCACGATAGGGTGCATATCCTTAAATGCTCCCCCATTTGGACCAATAATTTTCTTGCCAAAATTTAGAGAATAGATTAATGCTCCAGAGCTTAATACAGAATCTAAGCTGTATGTAAAAAGAATTACTTTGGATTTGGAAATATATCTTCTCAATATATCTTCCTCTAAAAACTCATTCACTAATGTAATATTATCTAACAAAATGCTGTAAATCTCCTCTAAATAGGTAATATCTTTACACCGTCCACAAATTAAAATTCGCTTAGTTTGCATTACTTTATTTCCTTTTACAAACTCTAGAAACGGAACAATATTCTTATATCTCTCAATACTTCCCCATATTATTATATCCCATTCAATCTGTCCTTCGGAGAATATTTCCTGTGAATAAACAGGATGTGGTATAAGAAATGCTCTTCGTCTAACTTGCTCGCCAAACTTCTCCTCAATAAACCGAAGTCCCTCAGTTGCATGTGTAACAATAATATCTGCTGATCTTGCCATAAACTTCATGCAAATAAAAGCAACTTTACTATCACCTTTATGAGACCTTTTATTATGTAATACCCATATTATTTTTTTTTCAAAAATTTTAAGGAGTGAGACTCCAACAACAAACACAAAAACTTGTACTAAACCAAATCGTTTGAATCTAATAGTTTCAACCCAATGAAAAATAAACAGGTCTGACTTGATATTAAAAAATAGACTGATAATCCCAAACTGAGATAACAGCTCCCTAACATAGAACCTACGTCTAAAAGCATCATGAAAATATTCAATATACTTATTTCCCGTAGCGTCCTTATCAGGTCTATATGTTGGATAAATATAAACTGATTTCATAATGATTTGTGTTTCTAATCATTACATTAATAAACCATATGGAATTTATTAAGAATCTTTTAATCGAGATTCTTTCTGTGCACTATATAAAGATAGGGGGAAACTGAATCCAAACCCATTAATATTCTCCTTTATAATGTAAATATTGTCTGGATCGTCAACTCTTAAATCATAGTATGATTTATAACCAGAAAGAATTGAAGACTTAAACAACATGAAATGCTTCCTTCGTTCAAGAGGAATACTTTTCAAATATTGTACATTCTTTTTATATGCATTAACCAGAGTCCTTTTATCAAATTTTCGATTTTGGATTGCAGTAACAAAGGCGTGTCTCAATGAACTTACATGCACTCCTAAATTGCTTTTCTTACTATATGCTAGATTAATAAATATATCTGGAGTCCCGTTACTCCCTTCTGCAAATACATTCCACCACACATTGTGTTTTGCGCAAGCAGGTTGATTATATATAGCACCACCTCCCTTTATACCTCTGAATCCGTATACTAATTCAAACAAGTTAAAGGCTGGTGGTGAGAATGGCCCCTCAGAAAAACCATGAAAGTCAAAATCAACATATGTATTGACTGTGTTACAATAAAGAATCTTTGTAAAAACGTTACCATAGCAATTACCCTCTCCTCCCATCATGTCTGCAAAGTCAGTCTCAAATCGAATATTACTAAATAAGTTATCTGATGCATGCCCATATAGCTTTATCCCTTGATGACCAGAAGACCCTTTAATTAGTATATTTTCAATTGTTACATTCCTTGAATCTTGTACATATAGTGGATTCGTAAAATTCTCAATCGTGATGTTCTTGACAAAACCATGTGCCACTCTCTTTATATTAATCCCGTTCCATCCATAATCCATAATCTGCGCCTCTTTCTTGGAGAAGTACAATGGGAAACCATGGTGTCTAAAGATTCCATTCCACCGTGATCTCAAAGTAAAGCTCATAAATCCAATCTTTTCCAGCATTTCGACACCATATACTTCTGGTGTGTACCTTGTTTCAATATCTAGTCTCAGTGGCTGTTTAATCCTAACAATATTAATGTCTACAATTTTATCAATTTCAATTAACCACTGAAAAGACGGTGCTACTTCTTCTTTCGCACGTAATGCTGTTTGCCATTCCTCTCTAAACCTATCAACGTCTAGAATGCTCTTTAATAAATTATCACTCCCATCTGAGTTATAAAGTACTAGAATAATATATTTGTATTTTTGCAATGGTCTGGTATCTTTAAGATACAATATATTATCACCCCTTTTTGCATCTCTTATTACTTCAGTGATATACTCAGGTTCTAAAATGGCACCGTCTGAACCAGGATCAGTCAAAGAAGCGCTTCTTGTTATAATATCTTTCTTCTTTTTAAATTGGACACCAAAGAAAATATTACTCTCTTGAATTCTCTCGCCAGTAGTAAATACAAAAGGAGATAGCCATGGGTTTCTGTCACCAATCAATGTGGGACAATGAGAAACAAAAACAGTTTTACTAGACTCGCCTTTTATTACAATATTGTTAAAATTTATTTGAATAAATACTCCTTGCGAACCAATGTTATATTTTCCATTCGGAAAATAAAGGATTCCTCCACCTTCTCGTCCTACAACATCTATAGTACGTTGAATTTCTAATGTGTAATCCTTTTCTTGATTTGGGAAAATACCATAATCTCTTACATCAAATTGCTTTAAGGATGCCAACAAACTAACAATATCACTTTCACCAAAAAGATAACCTGCATATGAAAAATCCTGTAGTATAGATTTATTTTTGTTTCGTAAAAAGTCTGAATATAATTCAGAAACGAAAGATTCAGATTGCCTATCTAAACTATGATAATTAACATTTTCAATAAGACGAGCCAAAACTAAAAACCTTACATGCGGAGCACCAAAAGGTGAGTTCCTTGAGTATAACCCATACACAAAACTCCATATGATTGCATACCATACGGCAAAGCGGTCTTGAATGATTAGAAAAACGACAAAAGAAGTAAAAAAATAAAACAACAATGAAATAGCTTTGCTTTTTGGACAAAGCTTTGTAACCAAATATATAAAGAAAAAGGAAATAATTAGAGATGTTGTAATCACTAATAACACCAATAATGGGCTACAATTGATAAAAATAAAACCAACAAAAAGACCAAAACACAAACACAGGACTATTGAAATAAGTGATGACACCCTTTTTACATGAAAAATTGTGTGTCGAGTTATATCACCTTTCAAAATATTAATCCCACATACAAATGATATAGAAGATATTATTAGAGAAATCCAATAACTAGATAGGGCGTCCATTTAATTTATACTTTATAGAGATGAAAATGCCATATATTAAGGTTTTAATACTAAGTCCAAGTTTAGTTCTTTTCACAACAAGAGACAAAAACATCCGCAACTTAGGACCTTTCGTAATCAAACCAATAGCTAATGCTTGTCTTTTTGAAATACACTGATTCAGCAATGAAATCAAAACATTTTTCACTTCTTGTTCAGTAGTACCTCGTGCTTCACACTCAGAAAGAAATTGAAAATACCACTCTTTCTCAAGTACGATAGCCTCTAACTTTTTTAATACTGCACCAGCAGATGTAATTGATCTTGAATGCCTCCTATAACAAAACAAACACTCATTTGTATGTATTATGCCATTATCTTTAGCTGCGATATAAGAAGTTATGTCATCTGAAGCCCATGCTAATGGGAGTTTATAAAAGCCACCATTATTTCTTAAATGTTTTGTTTTATAAACAAAATCTGAAATAAATGTTACCCTATTCCGAGCTAAACGATTAAGCATTAAATCAAACACCGACTCCCATTCAGGTAAATTTTGATGAATTGTCCTGAAATTACTGTTCTCATCAATTTCTTTTGTTCTACAATGAAATACATTAACGTTAGGATACCTATCTATTAATTTACTAAATTCATACATGTAGTTAGGCATCATTAAGTCATCATCACCCATCAAAACAAAGTAATCCCCTAACGCATAGGAAAGGCACTTATTCCAGTTATCTACAACATTTTCTGCACCGTAATTCTTCTCGTTAACATAATATCGAATTCGTTTATCACTAAAGTTGTTAACCACACCTTCAACATCTTCAGGCGAAGCATCATTAACAATGATAAGCTCAAAATCAGTATATGTCTGTCCTAAAACACTGGCAATACAGTCATATAAAAATCTTGCCTTAAATGCAGGTATACCAATAGAAAACCTCATATCTCCTTTGACTTAAGTAAAACAAATTTTCGTTTACCTAATAAAACGAAATAAATAAAAATCCAACCTATATACTCATAATATGCAAAAACAACAAAAGTAAAAATGCCTGTAAAAATGATTTTCACTATGATAAAGTAAACGAACACATCACGAAAAGCAACAGAACTAGTTTTGCTATTTACTTTCCTAAGGAAAAAAGAATGCATAAGTGCAATCAAAATCAAAAAGAGAATAGAACCAACAACACGAAAATCAAGATATAAATTACCTACAAAGGTCTTAAATAAAAACAAAGGGACTTTCGTATCAGGGAGATCAGCTTCTGTGCCAAAAGTAAACTGCCCATAAAAAAACTGCGGAGAATTCCAGAATATTGTTCCAAAATTTATAAACGGTTCACTAAAGTATGATAAAATCCAATTAATCATCCTATCTCCTCCAAATCGCGCTTCCGAAATTGCCAATATTGCAGAAATAAAGACAGATAACCCAATTACTACAACAGCAACAACAACTCGCTTAACTCTTCTACTAATTAAACTAGCAAAAATTAGATAAGAGATAATAATGTCGCTAAATAAAAAAAACGCAATGCCTCTTGATCCATAATTATTCATTCTAATATATCCCTCTAATAGAATTAATGAAAGTAGAATCAAGGATTTAACAACTTTCTTATTATCCCTTGTAAGAAAAAAGAAAACCAGCATGTTGGCAAAAGGTGAAAAAATCTTCGCCATATTTACGGACCAGCCCTTCATACCAGACCTAACTTCAGAACCATACAGGTAGGCTTCCTTCAGATCTGCAACATTCAATGCATCGTTTATATTTACGGCAATACTAATGGAGAAGAAAATAATACTTGAGAAAAACAAAATATTGGTTTGCTGTTTAGTAATGAAAATCTTCAGGTTATTAGAATCAATCTTCCATATTGGAATTATGAAAAGCCAAAAGCACAGATTGAAATACAAATATGGGACTATACTTAAATCCACACGTTGGTAATATGTCCATGTATAAATATCAGCATCAATCACTAAAACAGCCGTTAAAGCAAAAAACGCATAAACTAGCAGCAGGAAAAGATTAATGTTAAACGACTTATCCCTTCGAAGAATTACGAAAGTAGGAATCAGAAATAATAAAAAATTAGTTAGTAAAATGACCATATTTAGCTATTAGGATAACTTAAACCCAAGTCATTACCGTAAAGGAATAAGTTTGAAGAAGTAGAATAATTACTACGCACAAAACATGTCTATAAAATTCATTATTCTAATTTATACTAACAGAACAAACATTAATGAATCAGATAAACTACCAATTCAGAGTTGAACATTCCTTTTTATCTCAACCACTTTAAAACACAGCAATAATAATAAATAGAACAGACCCCAAATAATTGTTTTAACAACAATTTTCAAAATTAACAAATCAATCTCAATCTTAATAAAATAAACAGCTACAAAACATACTAATCCTAAACAAGTAGGTATTATAAATGATTTGAATACTTTTGATGATTTTAATCCCAGCACTTTACGGTTAAAATAAAGGTAATAAAAAGAAATTTGTATGATAATATATATTAAATAACCTATTACCGCTGATCCAACACCATACTCTCTGGTCAACATCATATTTATTACTACTGATGTAATACACGCACAAGCAGAACTAAATACAAGCATCTTGGTTCTTCCTGTAGCCAGAACCAAACTAGAGACAGGTGAGTTATGTAAAGACAACGTTAATGTAAACACCCATAGAAAGAGCCATGGAGACAGATAAGAATACTCAACACCAACATATAACATTAGAAGTTCTCTGGCACTCAACATAATCGGAAAGCAAAGTAAAGCAACTAAAATGCTTGTATATTTTGTTCCTTCATAAGCTATCCGTTCAATGGTACGTCTGTCATTGTTCTGAATGGCCCGTGATGTTTTTGGCAAAAAAATACTTAGCATCATCCCTCCAATAGAGATAATAAAAATTGGAAACACTTCAATTATCCGATATTCCGTCAAAATGACCACACCTTCAGATGAAAACATCGCTAATATCAATGGTCGCGAATGAGTAGCAGTAAATTGAAATACGGCCATTGCCAATATGGCTAAACCATATTTAAATACTACTGTAAAATCCTCCCAGTAAAAAGCAGGCAATATGCTGCTTATTAATTTCCTTCGCTTACATAAATATATATAAGGAAAAATAACAGACGCATGTACCGCCACATAGGTAACAAAATATTGAATCAACGACCATTTAAACAATGCGGTTGCTCCCACGGCAGCTAATCCCAACAAGCTTCTAACGGAGGCCATTTGCTGAGTAAAAGCTATTCTCTCATCGGCTATAAGCAACTGATTGAATACAAAAGTTATCCAATTGACAATACTGAATGTCGCTAAAATATACAGCAAATAACGAAAAGTAACAAACTCTCCATGCGTTACATTAAACAAACCTCTTCCCCACGTAGCTATTAATAATAAAACAATGCTGTTAACAAGACCTATTATCAGATAGAAGCTGATATTGGTGCGAGCTACTCTGTAAACCAGATTATAATTACCTGAAGCAAGCCATTGTGAAAAGAATTTTACACCTCCGGTATTCAATCCCATATCCAATAAGTGCATATAGGCGTTGGTCGCTATAGCCAATGTTAATAACCCGTAGTCTTCCTTACCAAAATAACCTAACAGCAGTGGTATGGTCAGAAACTTAATTGCTGCATCCAAAAATTTCGTAACTACGCCCCATGCAAAAGCGCCAGCTACATACTTTACTATCGAATTATTCTTTGACACAGACGATTTCCTTCAATAGATAACTATTCCTGATCAACGCCTCCTTTTTCCACATCCACCATTCTGCACTCTCCAATTTCCAAATTATTTCATCTAAAAACCACATTCTTATAAAGCTTTCGGAATTTCTTGTAACAATATTATATGGAATCATATCTTTAGTTTCAATGCCTCCGGCTCCAATTACTGCTCTATTCCATTTTTTCTTACAAGTTGGTAACACAAGGACAGGCTGGTCTATCCAAACAACATTGCCAATAATCAATTCATCCCGTTTAGAAATATCATCATACCACCTATTATTAAGCAATTTCATACGTCCAATGAGATGAGTAGTAAAATCGTCAACAGGAAATTGGTTCTTAATAAATCTACTCTGGAAACAACAGAATAATAATTACCAAACTTTACTCCCCTCGGTATATCTTGAATATCTCTTTAGAAACAACGCTAATGATCTTAATACGATCGACTTCATCTATTTCTTAAAAAGTATTCTTTTCAATGTACCGTAAAAATTCAGAACAATATTTTTCAAGGAGTTATTCATTAGATTCTCCAACAATCTCAATCCCCTAAAATTAAATAACACTCCTTTCCCCATAATGGTGGCCAAAATTCGAACTCCAACAATTTCTCTTCTCTTATATTGATACGGTTGCATATTCTTTATCCTTTCAATTGAAATACGATCACTAACAACCTTTTTATCCTCCGTTACTTTATTAAAAAGGTTAAGGGCATTGTGATTTCGAATTAAAACAAGACTCTTCCCTTCTCGCTCAGAAAAATCAGGATAACCATCTTTAGTTTCCCATGCATCACCTACAGCAATATCGGCTTGTAAACCAATCCCGTCAGGACAAATTTTACATCTAAAATGAATTTTCTTTCCTAGTATCCTGCCCCATGAATCATTATATGTCATCTGCCTTTTTTTACCTAATGCATCAGTAAATGAGAAATATCCAGGCCAACCATTACCTCTATACATTAATCCTCTTATAGGATATTTTACGTGGTCAAAAGTATCAATAACTTCTTGCGTTGCATTAAATGATGGAATGCCTGCGCAAATAATGGAAACAAAGAATTTAAACCTATCCCTATATTGAGGAAATTCATTAAGAAAATTTTTTAACCCGGAAATATCACATGGCTTACCAATAAACAGATAGCTATCATTACTTTCTTTCAGGAACTTAATCAATTCTTTTAATACTAATGCTGGAGCATATCGAGATCCAGCACAAGACAAAATATCCTCTCTTGTTTTTGATAACTTGATACTGTTTCTTCGGTAATCATTAGAATCCCCTCCAACATGTAAAACAGCATCAACAAGTTTATTATCTAGCATATAAACAGCTATTCCACTAATAAATCCACCAGAAGAACTTTTAGTTCTGATTTCATTATCTGTAGAAAAACTTTGGTAAGCGTCTAATATTTTTCCCCATATTCTACTATTTCTGCCAAATCTTTGATCATTCAAAACATTAACCCCAGGACAAATTCGCAAAACTACCTTCTCCTTTTCTCTATCCGACTTTTTTATAACCGGTATAAAAAAGCCATTGGATTGTAATTGCATTTCAGCATTTGCTTTTCCAAGAATGGCTTCACATAGACCACAACCTATGCAAAGATCCTTATCTATTATTTTTCGATTTAGTCTCATCAAAAATACTTTTCAACTCGTCCTTTAAAACGTTTTCTTTAAGCATTACGATTCCTTCCAAAGAATATTGAATTTTATCAGCTAATATCTCTTTGTTTTCAAATGCTAGTTTTAAGTTACTCATTAGCTGCTCCTCACTCTCATTGATCAAATCACCCATATAAGGATACTCCAGAGTTTCTGCAAACAGTCCGTTAAATTTCCGACTGTAGGCAATAGGATATACTGGAACTCCTGACGAGAATGCAGCAATACAAGCATGCATACGAGCCCCGACAAAATAGTCAAGGCCACTTATATAGTTCTTGGCATCAATAGGATCTAAGAAAAATGGAGCCAAAGTAATTCTATCCGTATCATATTCATTCTGAATTTTGCGACAAACCTCATAATCATTTTCTACATGTGAACTACTGTGCACTACGTGGGGAACTAAATGAAGGTGAACATCAGCTTGTGAAATAAAATAATCAATAATCTGCCTTACCAATTGCTTATAGTCTATCCGCATTCCAAATTGATTATTATGGGTATAACCGCCATGCCACAACAAAGATGATATATTTAACCCAACATTGATCTTATTGTTTCTAAACCTTTTCCTTGTATAAGGCATAAAAAAAGCAACATCTATAAGCTCCTTCAAGTTTCGTTGTGTAGTGTGAGCTGTTACATAGTCCAAACTAAGTCTGTCTCTCACTAGAACCAAACGACTCTTTTCAATACTTTTCTTTGCCTTTTTTGAAACCTGCGCGTCGTTGAAAGGCCCAATAGTCTGAGGCAGCAGTACATAGTCTTTCCTAAAAAAGCGGGCCATTTTGTGCTGATCATCTATTGAATTAAAACGTATTTTGCCATAAATATCAGAGAAGCTATCACCCTCGCCCATACAAAGTATTATATCGAGTTTCAAGTACTCCTTAAATGACAAAAGCATTTTTGGATTAGTAAATAAGCGCAAAATGTTTTTAAAAGAAAAAACACTTACTGCCATAATACATGAAACTTCAATGGACTTTCCGCAAATGTCAAATTTGCTCTTTCCAAAATTTGGACCAATAACTGTAATCCTAACGTCTCTATCCAATTCATCAGCACTTTTCTTTAGAAGATAAATAGTCGAAAAAGCCAATGCACCAACGCCTCTATTCCCGTTATATGGATTAACTCCAGTTACACCAATTCTAAAGTGTTTCTTCATAAACTAATCGAATTTGATGACCTTTAAGTCAGTAGGGCTAAAACAGAAGCATCGTCAATAGCCTCATAAGTGAGTAACCAAAACACAGAAATTGCTCTATATCAAACGAATACCCCAGTATCTTTAGTCTCCTCCGGCAGGTCAGTCACACAGGGCGCAAAGTTACCTAAAATAATAGCGTTTTCAAGGTTTTTTAACACTAAATGGACGAATTTCAGAGGCCCACAGAAAAATCTGAAATACACGTCAATACAAACAAAGAGGTGCTACTCAAATGCAACTTGGACCGTTTTTTTTTCGCAAGAGTGAAAGGCCATACTGATTATTGTGGCGTATATAACACGAAAGCCGGTCCAGATTGCTCTGAACCGGCTTTTGTAAAAAAATAAGAGGCTGCCCTTTATCGGACAGCCTCTCTCTTGT
>CAZQBJ010000046.1:0-13098 GCA_964591465.1 uncultured Brevundimonas sp. | reverse complement strand
CGCCGACCATGGTGTCCGAGCCGCGCGGCTCGCAGGCGATGGCGCTGCGCCAGTGATCGTAGCCGTCGCGAAACCGTTCACGGCGCGCCGCGAGGCCATCGGTGCCCAGGTCCGGGAATCCCGAAAGAATGACCCGGGTTGGTTCGCCCGCCGTATGCGAGTCGATCACGCTCAGATTCTGCATGGCCCATCTTCCTCTACCGTTTGCTGTTCGAGCTAGTGCGGCTTCCCTGGTCCGAATGTTTAAATCCGCACAACCCGCAATCGAAGAATCGTCGTTCATCAGAGCTGGTCCACAGGGCTGCCGGCCGGTCGCCGCCATGCCCGGCTAATCGTCGATCAGCGTGCGACGGAAAAACCCGCGCACTGCCCGATGGAACTCGCGCGTCCGCACCGCGTGGCCGACGTTGGGCAGGATCAGCGTGTCGTGCGGCTTCGACGCGCGCGTCAGGGCCTCGGACAGCGCCAGCGTGCCCGCAACCGGCACGTTGTCGTCGATGTCGCCGTGCACCAGCAGCAGCGCTCCCTGCAGCAGGTGCGCGTACGTCGGGTTGGCATTCGCCCGCCAGCCGTCCTCGTCCGCCAGCCCCATGAACATCTCCGGCCACGATGCCTTTTCGAGCCGCAGGTCATGGTTGCCCGACTGGGACACGCCCGCGACATAGACGTCGGGACGGCGGACCATGAAGCGGACCACGTCGTAGCCGCCGGCCGATCCGCCGATGATGCCCACGCCGCGGTCGATGTCCATGTACGGATAGCGCGCCTGCATCTGCCGCAGCATGCCGACGTGGTCGTCGACGCCGACGCCGTGCAGGTTGCGCCAGGACGCCATGCGGAAGTCGCGGCCGCGCCCCATCGTGCCCGGTGCGTCGATCAGCACGACGATGGCGCCGAGCGTGGTCAGCGCGCTGGGCATGCCGCCGACCGAGCGCGCGTAGTCCTCCCGGATGCGGTGCCGATGCGGGCCGGTATAGACGTGCTCGATCACCGGATAGCGTCGCGACGGGTCGAACCCCGGGGGCCGGTAGATCAAACCGTACAGCGGCGTTTTGCCATCCGCGGCCCTCCCCTCGAACAGCTCCGGAACGGTGTAGCCGCCGGCCAGCAGCGGCCACGGGTCGGCTTCCCCCAGCTCCATCGCGATGCGGCCGTCGATCGCGCTGCGCAGCAGGGTGCGGGTGGGGATGACCGGGCTCGACATCCGGTCGATGAACCACTGCCCGTCCTTCGACAGCTCGACCTTGTGGTCGAGCGGCTCCGGCGTCAGCCGCGCCAGGCTGCCGTCGAGCCCGACCCGGTAAAGATGCTCGTAGTAGGGATGCGCGCCGGGCTCGCGCCCCTTGCCGGTCACCAGGATGCCGTCGCGCGCGACGTGCAGCACCGCGTTGATTTCCCAGTCCCCGCTCGTCAGGCGCCTTCCCCCGTCAGCGTCGGCACCGGCCTCGACCAGGTACAGCTGCGCCCAGCCGCTTCGCTCGGACAGCACGAGGGTGCCGCCCAGCTCCGGCGCCGGCAGCAGCCGGGCGAGGTGCGGCATCACGGCAGGCTCGAGTGCCTCGCGCGCGCGGACCTCGGCGGTTCCGCTGGCCGGATCGACCTCGAACAGGACGACTTCACCGTAGCCCCGTGCAGTCCACTGGTACAGGATCCGCCCGCCCTGCCACGACAGCGGCGGCGACCTCGGGAACACCAGCACCTGGGCGGGCACATCGAGCTCGCGCACCTGGAGCGTGGCGACATCGACCACGATCGGCTGCAGCAGGGGCAGCGGCGTTGCGCCGGCGTTGGGGTAGACGTGCTCGAACACCCGCGCCGGCCCGCCGTCGGGCGGGTGCGCCTGCACGCCACGGTGGATCGTGGCGCCGTTCCGGTCGAGCCGGTAGGTCAGGACGTACCTGCCATCGGGCGACCACTCGGCCTCGACCCGCATCGGCGGCAGCGCCGTGTTCGACTCGACCTGCTGGCCGAAACGGGGGTAGTTCACCGCATAGCGACGGTCGTAGCGGCCATCGGTCGTGATCCGGACCTCATCGCCGCCGCGGCCGTCGTCCAGCCACAGGTCGTAGTCGCGCACGAACAGGCGCCGGCTGCCGTCCGGCGACGCCACCGTGGTGCGTGGCGCCTGTTCGTGCGCGGAAGCCACGCCGGTGGCCAGGTCGTAGGCCCACTGCGCCGATCCGGAGCCTGGCAGCGATACGTACAGGACGCGCCGCGCAGGCTGGTAGCGTACGATGCGCGGCAGCCCGGCCGGCGCCCCCGCAGCCGACAGCGCGCTGCGCAGCACCGCTTCTTCCACCAGCACGTCGACGGTCCGCGTCCGCGGATCGGCGAGGAGCACCTCTCCGCGCCCGATCGCTCCCTTGCGGTACACGACCAGGCCGCCGTCTCCCGCGAAGGTCGCCTGCAGGTCGAGATCGCGCACCAGGCCGTGGCGCTCCGGATCCAGGTAGCGCTCGAACAGTTGCTCCGCCTCGTTCGCGCCAGCCGACGCTGTCGCCGGCCCGCCCGCAAAGCACGCCAGCGCCACCGCGACGGCACTCGCCGCACGCATGCGCACGCTGGCCCTCGCCTTGTTCATGATCTTTCTCCTGTGCAGCCGCGCACACGGCGGCAGCCACGCTGCCGCCGCGTCCGATCGCTGCCGGCCATGGCCGGCAGCGGACGGGTCACTCGTGTTCCGGCCGGATCAGCTCGCGCATGAAGAACTCGCGCGTTGCGCGATGGAACTCCGGCGTCGCGACCGAGTGCCCGACGTTCGGCAGCACGAGAAGTTCGTGCGGCTTGCCGGCCGCCTCGAGCGCCCTGGACAGCGTGAGCGTCGTGCGGATCGGCACGTTGTCGTCGATATCGCCGTGGGCCAGCAGCAGCCTGCCCTGCAGGCGATCGGCATACGTCGCGTTCTCGTTCGCCTCCCAGGTCGCCTCGTCCGCCAGGCCCATGTGGATCTCCGGCCACCAGACCTTGGCCATGCGCAGCTGGTGGTTCCCGGCGGACGACACGCCGACCGTGTAGATGTCTGGACGACGCACCATGAAGCGGACCACGTCGTAGCCGCCGGCCGATCCGCCGATGATGCCCACGCCGCGGTCGATGTCCATGTACGGATAGCGCGCCTGCATCTGCCGCAGCATGCCGACGTGGTCGTCGACCCCGACCGCATGCAGGTTCTGGAACGCCTTCATCCGGAACTCGCGCCCGCGCCCGACCGTGCCCTCCGCGTCGATCGTGACGACGATCGCGCCGAGCTGGGTCAGCGCGCTCTGTATACCCTGCACGTTCTGCGCGTAGGCCTCCCGGAAGCGGTGCCGGGTCGGACCCGTGTAGACGTGCTCGATGACCGGATAGCTGCGTGCGGGATCGAAGTTCCGGGGCCTGAAGATGGTTCCGTAGAGCACGGTCGTGCCGTCGGACGCCAGGCCCTGGAAGATCTCCGGCGGCGTGTAGCCGTCCGCCAGCAGGCCCGACGGATCCGCGCGCCCGATCTCGAAGACGATGCTGCCGTCCTTCGCATCGCGCACCAGGGTCCGCGTCGGCTCGAGCGGACTGGACATGCTGTCGATGAACCAGCGCCCGCCCTTCACTGTCTGCACCTTGTGGTCCAGAGGTTCGGGCGTCAGGTGCACGATGCTGCCGTCGAGACCGACGCGATACAGATGCTCGTAGTACGGATTCACGCCGGACTCGCGGCCCTTTCCGGTCACCAGGAACCCGTCCTTTCCGGCCTGCAGCAGACCGGTGATCTCCCAGTCGCCCGTGGTCAGGCGGCGCCCCTGCCGCGGGTCGTCGCCGTCGGCGACCCAGTACAGCTGCGCCCATCCGCTGCGCTCGGAAACCAGCGCCGTCCCGCCGAGTTCCGGCACCGTGCGGATCACCGTGTTGGTGATCGTCACGTTCGGCTCCAGCGCCTCGTGGACGCGCACCTGTGCGGTGCCGGTCGCCGGATCCACCTCGTAGAGCTTGACCTCGCCGAAGCCGCGCGCCTCCCACTGGATGAAGGCCCGCCCGTCCACCCAGGACAGCTTGGGCGGCCGCGGGACGAACATGTCCTGCGGCGGCACGTCGATGTAGCGGATCTCCCCGGCGCGGACGTCGACCACCAGCGGATGGATCTTCGGCACGGTCCTGTCGCCCGCGTTGGGATAGATGTAGCGGAACGTGCGCGGCCCGCCGCCGCCCGGCGGCTGCGTCTGCACGCCCTCGTGGAAGATCGCCCCGTTCCGGTCCAGCCGATAGGTCAGCGCGTACCTGGAATCCGGCGACCACCAGGCTTCGACCGCCATCGGCGGAAAGTCGCTGTTGGCTTCGATCTGCTGGCCGAAGCGCGGATAGTTGACGGCGTAGCGCCGATCGAAGCTGCCATCGCTGGTGAGCGCGCGCTCCTTGCCGCTGGCCACGTTGCGGATCCAGAGGTTGTAGTCGCGCACGAACAGGACGTGGCCGTTGTCGGGCGAGCGCAGCCTCTGCACCGGCGCGGTGTTCCGCTCGCTCGCCTTGCCGCTGGCGACATCGAAGACCCACTCCCGCGAGCCGACGGACACGACCAGCCGCTTCGCCGCGGGCATGAAGCGCTCGATCTTCGGGTTGCCGGGCGGCGCTCCCGCCGCTTTCAGCGCGGCCCGCAGCGTGTTCTCGCTCACGACCTCGCCGACCACCCTCTTGTGCAGGTCCACCAGCATCACCTGGCCTTCGCCCGGTGGCCCCTTCCGGTAGACGACGGACCTGCCATTGGCAGCGAAGGTGGCCTGCATGTCGAGATCGACGATCAGTCCGTGCCTGGACGGCGCGATGTACCGGGCAAAGTCCCGGTCGATCTGTTCGTCGGTCCGCGCATCGACCGCGGACTGCGCGAACGCCGGGCCCGGCTGCGCCAGCATGGCCAGCACCACCGCACCGATGCCGAGGACGACGCGATGACGCTGCCTGGCACGCGCCACCGTGCGCATGCCCTTGCAATCGTGGATCATTGATCTTTCCCCATTCCTTCAAGACATGATGAATTGGACGGCCATGTCGGCGTGCAGGCGGGTCGTGTCGAAAACCGGCATGCCGCAGGCCTGCTCGTCCATGGCCAGATGCAGTTCGGTGCAGCCCAGCACGAGGCCCTCGGCGCCGACCGACCGCAGCGCCCGGGCCTGCTCCAGAAGGAAACGCCTGCTGTCCGGTTCCACCACGCCCATCGCCAGCTCCTTCTGGACGATGGAATGGACCCGAGGCCATGCCTCTTCCGGCGGCACCACGACGTCGATCCCGTGCCGATCCCGGATCCGTTCGGCGATGTAGCCGTCGCGCATGACGTACAGCGTGCCGAGCATGCCGACGCGGGCGAGGCCCTGCCGGCCGATCGCGGATCCGGTCGCATCCGCGATGTGCAGGACCGGCACCCGCACGGCTGCGGCGATCTGCGGATACATCCGGTGCGGCGTGTTGGCGCAGAGCACCAGCGCATCTGCGCCGGCCGCCTCGAGCCGCCTCGCGGCGTCGATGAAGATCGACGCCAGCTGGTCCCACCGGCCCAGTGCCTGCAGCCGGTGGACTTCCTTCTGGTTCAGGTTGACCAGCAGGAGCGGGGGGTTCGTGTTGTCGCCGTGCAGGTCATTGACCGCCTGGTTGAGGTGGCGGTAGTACTCGACGGTCGAATGCCACGACGTGCCCCCGATCAGCCCGACGCACCTCATCCCTGCGACACCCCTCAGAAGCGCTGCGTGTACTTCGCGTACCAGAAGCGTCCGAAGTCGTAGGCACCGTAGTACGGGAAGCTCGAGCCCGGACCGCTGTACATGACCGGGCCGTAGTGCTCGAACAGGTTGTTCGCGCCGATCGCGACTGTCGCGTTCCAGGGTGCCCGCCAGCGGACCTGCAGGTCGTGGAAGGTGTTCGCACCGACGCGATTGCGCCTGGAGATATCCGACTCGACACCCTGGCCGGGCAGGTTTCCAGTCGGCCGGTAGCCGATGTCGTTGCACTCCAGGTGCGGCTCGTTGATCCCGGGAATCACGTAGGTGCAGGGCTCGCGCAGGCCCGAGTAGTAGCGCGACGCCCAGGTCACGCCGAAGGCCCCGCGGTCCCAGCTCACGCTGCCCCTGCCGCGGACCCGGAAGTTCCCGTTCTCGCCGACGTCCGACAGCGCCAGCCGCGGCTCGTTGCTCGGCACGTTGTAGTGCTTGGCCAGGTAGGTCGCATTGAGGCTGGCATTGAGGTTGCCGAACGCGGTGCGCCAGCGCTTGCGGAAGAAGACGTCGTAGCCTTCCGCCTCGCGGAAGCCGGCGTTGGTGCTGCTGAAGACCAGGGTGTCCACGTGGCCGAGCTCGGGATCGCGCGTGAACGACGTACCCACGGTCGGCTCGCAGCGGCTCTGGAGCCCGAGCACGTAGCAGTCGTGGAGAATGGCGGTCGCGTTGTCGGAAACGATCGTGTTCTCGATCCGGATCTTCCACCAGTCGATGGACAGGCTGAAGCCGTTGATGAAGTTCGGGCTCCATACCATGCCGATGGTCCGCGACGTCGACGACTCCGGCAGCAGCTCGGGATTGGAGGTCGACTGGAACGGCACGCCGGTGGCCGCCGGCTGCTGTCCGACCGGATTCAGCCCGCCGCCCAGCTGCCTGAAGGTATCGGCCAGGTCACCCAGGTCGCGCCTGCAGTTGGCTCGCGTGTCGGGGTTGGTCGCCGAGCTTCCAAACACGGTGTCGCACGGGTCGATGTACTGCGGGAAGGTGGTCGAGCCGCCGCCGTGCAGGTTGGCGATGGTCGGCGCCCGGAACCCTTCGGCCAGGGTGGCGCGCACCAGCATCGTGTACATGGGCTTCCAGCGCAGGCTGTACTTGTTGTTGGTCGTGTCTCCGAAGTTGCTGTAGTCGGAATAGCGGCTGGACACGTTCAGCGCGAGCTCGCGGGCCAGGCGCTTGCCCGACAGCAACGGCACCTGCACTTCGACGTACCCTTCCTTGAGCCCATAGCTGCCGCGCGTCGGGCCGGCCGACAGTGCGGTCACCAGGCCCTCCGTCGACACCAGCGCGGGGATGTACTCGCCCGCCTCGACCCTCCGCTCGACGCCGGCGGCCACGGCGACATCGCCGGCCGGCAGCGGGAACAGCGTGGAGGTGACGTTGGCCGAGATCGCCCGGGTCGTGGTCCTGCCGAGGTTGAGGAACGGCTGGTACAGGAAGTCCTGCAGCTCCTGGTTGTTGCTCAGGCCGCCCTCTCCCTCCCAGCCGTAGCGCAGGAACGGGTTGAACGGCACGCACTCGCCGAACGGGATCGGATTCGCGGCGGTTCCGCACTGGACCCGGCCATCGTCGTTGAGGAACGACGGCCCGACCGCGGCGCGCAGGTTGGGCAGGTTCACGTGGCCGTAGCCCTCCTGCTCCATCTTGTTCCTGCTGTAGAGCAGGCCGATGTCCCAGTCCAGGTAGCGACCGCGCCATTCACCACTGCCGCTGAGCGTCGTGGACAGGCGCTGGGTGGACAGCGTCCGGTCCCACTGCCTGGGCACCTCATGCATGCCGCGCCACCAGTTGGTGATGGGCGCAGCGGTCGGGTTGAAGTAGCTGTTCGCGGCCATGGGCGCCGAGTGGTTGGTCGACATCACCGGAGTGCCGCCGAGCCTGGCCAGCGTGTTCCGCTCGCTGTAGAGCAGGCTGGTGCGCCACACCACGTTGTCGGTCAGATCGAACGCGAGATCGCCGAACAGCGAATGCGAGGACAGCGGCATCCGGTAGGTCCAGAACTCTTCCCCCCGGCCATTGATCTTGTCCTCGATCTCGCCCGGCCGGCAGCCGTCCTCGACGGTCGCCACGTTCGCCCCGCAGCCGCCGGTCACCGTGTTCTGGCGCACGAAATCATTGATGTTGGTCGGATCGCCACCCGGGCGCAGCACGACGCGCACGTTGTTTGGAACGCCCGGCACCGGGTTCCTGGCGTTGGTGGTGAAACCGCCGACGTTGGTCGCCCAGTTGTCGGTCGGGTGCAGGTGCGAGCGCGGATAGGCGCTGAAGTGCCGGTCCTTCGCCCAGACCACGCCCCGGTCGACGACCTCGCCGCCCACGGTCAGCGAATAGCGGTCGCCCTTGTGGCCGAACACGAAGCCGCCCTTCTTGAGGGTTCCGTCGCCCTGGTCGAACTGCCCGATGTAGGCATCGACGATGCCGCCTTCGTAGTCGGTACGGGTGATGATGTTGATCACGCCCGCGATCGCGTCCGACCCGTAGATGGAGGATGCGCCGTCCCTGAGGATCTCGATCCGCTGCACCGCCAGCGCCGGGATCAGCGACGTGTCGGCAAAGCCGGTCGTGTTGGTTCCCATGCGCTGGCCGTTGATCAGCACCAGGGTCCGCTGCGGGCCCAGGCCACGGATGCTGGCGTAGCTGCCGCCCGGGTTCTCGCCGGCGGCGTTCGCGGTGGACGCCGTGCTCGGCGGCGTACCCAGCGCCGGATCGTTCTGCAGGATATCGGCAACGGTCTGGAAACCCTGCCGCTCGATGTCCTCGCGGTCGATGACCGTGATCGGCTGCGCGGTCTCGATGTCGACCTGCTTCAGGCGGCTGCCCGTGACGCGGACGCCGTCCAGCTCGGCAACGCCCCGCCTGCTCTCCTCCTGCTGCGCATCCTGTGCCATGAGCGGCGCCGCGGCAACCGCGACGCTCGCACCCAGCGCCAGCACGACGGCCCTGTGAAGTTGACTGGCTCGCATATCTCTGTTCCCTCCCCCAATAAAATCGAATCGAGATTCCCGCAACGGCGTCCCCCGTCCCTCCCGGCCCGCGCGCCCTCGATATCCGAGCGCACCGGACAGGACGATTCCTCGCGCGGTCGCATGCCGCCGTCGACGCTTGCCAGTCCGGCATCGCTGCAGGAGTCCTAGTCTCGGCAACACACGGCTGCAGCGTCTTGCACGGAATGTCGGGGGCGAGTGCAGAATTCCGCACATTCGGCAATGGGGGCCATCGCCGGATTCCCGACGCACGCCGCCGGGACCACATGCAGGTCGGCGCTGTCGTCGGCGATCGCCGACGCTATGCAGGAATCTGCATGAAAGCATCTCATCGCATGCAAGACCCCGCTTGCGCAGCCGTCGATACTTGGGGCATCGGACGCTCCCCGGCCCAGTTCCTGCCGGACGCGATATCCTGCAGCCATTCGACGCTGCAACGTATTGGCCACAAGCACAGAGGACAGCGAATGCGCTCCCGCCTTCATTCCGGAACCGTGGCCATCGCGGCCGCCACCATCATGCTGCTCTCGTCACCGGTCGGAACGAGCATGGCCGATACGGGCGACCGGTCGTCGGCACGGCGCCCGAACGTCATCCTCATCTCGATCGACGATCTCAACAACTGGATCGGTCCGCTGCGCGGACATCCGCAGGCACGCACGCCGAACATCGACCGCTTCGCGCAGCGCGCCGTCAACTTCGCCCGCACCTATACCGCCTCGCCGTCGTGCAACCCGTCGCGCGCGGCGCTGCTCTCGGGCAAACCCGCGTACCGCACCGGCATGTATTCGAACTACCAGGACTGGCGCAAGGTGATGCCCGAGGAAGTCATGCTGCCGGGCTATTTCCGCAACGCCGGCTACTGGACCGGCGGCGCGGGCAAGATCTACCACAACAACCAGCCCGACCTGAAGTCGTGGATGGAGTACTACCCGGCGATCAACCGGCCGATGCCGCAGTACCAGCACCCCAACCCGGGCGGCACCGTCAACATGCCGATCTTCCAGGACATGTACCTCGCCTTCGACTGGGCGCCACTGGACGTGCCGATGGAGCAGACCGGCGACTACAAGTCGGTCCGCTGGGCCATCAACAAGCTCGACTCCCTGCCGTCCGACACGCCGTTCTTCCTCGGCGTCGGGATCTACCGCCCGCACAACCCCTGGTACGTGCCGCGCAAGTACTTCGACATGTTCCCCCTCGACGGGATCCAGCTGCCGGCCGTGCTGGAGAACGACCTCGACGACATCCCGGAGCGCGGGCGCGAGATCGCCCATCGCGGCGGCAACTACCACAAGCACGTCACCGAGTCGGGCAACTGGCGCTCGGTGGTGCAGGCCTACCTCGCGTCGATGGCCTATGCCGACGACGTGTTCGGCATCCTGCTCGACGCCATCGACAACAGCCCGCATGCGGACAACACCATCCTCGTGCTGTTCTCCGACCACGGCTGGAGCTTTGGACAGAAGGAGCACTGGCGCAAGTTCTCGCTGTGGGAGAACGCGATCCACACCGTGATGATGATCTATGTGCCGCCCGGCCTTTCGCCGCTGCTGCCGGAGGGCTCCGCGCGCGGCGGCCGTGTCGAAGGCATCACCTCGCTGCTCGACATCTTCCCGACGCTGACCGACCTGGCCGGCCTGCCGCCCAAGCCCGGCGTGACCGGCAACAGCCTGGTGCCGCTGCTGGCCAACCCGATGCAGCCGTGGGACCAGCCGGCCATTTCCACCTACGACTTCGGCGAGTTCTCGGTCCGCAGCGGACGCTACCACTACATCCGCTATATCGACGGATCCGAAGAGTTCTACGACCTGGCCGACGATCCGCTGGAGTGGCACAACCGCGCCGGCGACCCGCGCCATGCCGAGGCCAAGGCGCACCTCGCGGCGATGATTCCCGCCGATCCCGCCCCGCTGGGCCCGCTGATCGAGCTCCAGCCGCACCATATCCCGCCGTTCGCATCGCCCGAGGAGTACCGCGCCTACCGCGAACGCCAGAAGGACGGTGGCCGATGAGCCCGCGCCGCGCCCTCTTCCCCGCGGGCGCGGCAGCGGCCCTGGTGGTGTCGCTTGCAGCCTGCGGTGACGCCGGGACCGCCGCGGCACCGGCGACGACGGCACCCGCGGCGGCGGCGCAGGCGCGCGCCGGCTGCGCCGCCGTCGGCGACATGGTCTGGATTCCGGGAGGACGCTTCGCCATGGGCTCGGACCACGCCTACCCCGAAGAGCGACCCGTGCGCGAGGTCGAGGTGGACGGCTTCTGGATGGATCGCCACGAGGTGACGAACGCGCAGTTCGCGCGCTTCGTCGAAGCCACCGGCTACGTGACCGTCGCCGAGCGGCCGGTGGACCCTGCCCAGTTCCCCGGCGCCCCGGCGGACATGCTCGTGCCGGGATCGGCCGTGTTCACCCCCCCGGCCGCGAACGCGACGCACTATCTCGACTGGTGGTCGTACGTGCCGGGTGCGTACTGGCGCAAACCGCTCGGCCCGGACGGCCCCGACGCCGACGACCACGCGCCGGTCGTGCATGTCGCGCACGAGGACGCGCTGGCCTATGCGCAATGGCGCGGCGCACGCCTGCCCACGGAAGCCGAATGGGAGTACGCGGCACGCGCGGGACAGCCGCAGTCGATGGAGCAGCCGGCCGGCGCCAACACCTGGCAGGGGGCGTTCCCGCACATGGACACGGGCGAGGACGGCTTCCGGGGAATCGCCCCGGTGGGCTGCTTCCCGGCCAACGCCTTCGGCCTCCACGACATGATCGGCAACGTCTGGGAGTGGACCAGCGACCGCTACGCCAGCAACGCCCACATCACCCGCGCCCCCAGCGTTCCCGAGGACGACGGCGCCGGCCCGGTGGCCATCATCAAGGGCGGCTCGTTCCTCTGCTCGCCCGACTACTGCCGGCGCTACCGCGTGACCGCGCGCAGCGGACACGACCTGGGGCTGGGCACCAACCACATCGGCTTCAGGACCGTGCAGGACCGGCCCGGCCCGGACGCCGCGTCCCGCCAGGAGACACCATGACCGCAGTCACGCCCACGCTCTTCCGTTTCACGCTGTGCGTGCTGCTGCTCGCATGCACGGGCGCCGTCGCCAACACACCGGCCGCCGACACCGATGCCGCCGACGCGCAGCTGCGCGCCCTTTACGAAGAGGAGTGGGCATGGCGTGTGCGCGAGCTCGGCCGCGAGCGTGGGGAGTCTCCGGAACTGCGGCTCCCCTCCGTGGATGCGGCGACACAGCGGAAAAGGCTCGTCTACTGGGAGAACGTACTTGCAAGGCTGGACGCGATCGACGCCGGAAGCCTCTCCGCCGAGGAACGGATCAACGCAGCCGTGTTCCGCACCTCGATCGAAGCGCTGGCCAACGAGGTCCGCTTCCGCACCTACGAGGCGCCGTTCAACGCCAACAACTTCTTCTGGGCCGCCATCCGCCCCCGCAACGAGCTGACCACGGCGGCCGCGTACCGCCGCTACATCGAGCGCCTGCGCGACGTGCCCCGCTACTTCGACGAGCAGATCGAGAACATGCGCGCGGGGCTCGACCGGGGGTTCTCGCTGCCCAAGGTCGTGCTTTCCGGCCGTGACGACACCATCGTGCCGTTCACGCGCGACGACGAGGACAATCCGCTCTACGCACCGTTCCGCAACATGCCTGCATCCATCCCCGCACAGGTGCAGCGCGAGCTGCGCCGGCAGGGAGCGCAGGCCATTCGCGAACGTGCCGTTCCCGCCTATGTCCGGATGCTCGCGTTCATCCGCGCAGAGTACATGCCGCGAGCCCGCGACAGCATCGGCGCGTCCGATCTTCCCGACGGCGATGCCTACTACCGCGCCATGCTGCGCAAGTTCACCACGCTGGAGCTGACGCCCCGTGAGATCCACGATATCGGGCTCGCGGAGATGGCGCGCATCCGCGCCGAGATGGAGGCGGTCATCCGCGACGCGGAGTTCGACGGCACGTTCGCCGAGTTCGTGCACTTCCTGCGCACCGACCCGCAGTTCTACGCCGACTCGCCCGAGGAGCTTCTCGGCAGCGCCTCGTACGTGGTACTGCGCGCCCAGGGGCAGCTGCGGAACTTCATCGGCACCCTGCCCCGCTACCGCCACGGGCTCATCCCCATCCCGGACGAGATCGCGCCGATCAACACCGGCGGCCGCGGCGGCCTGCAGAACTGCATGTTCAACACCTACAACCTGCCGGCGCGGCCTCTGTACACCCTGCCCGCGCTGGCCCTGCACGAATGCACGCCGGGGCACAGCTTCCAGGCCGCGCTCGCACTCGAAGCGCCGCCCCGGCCGGAGTTCCGGCGGCAGACCACCTTCTCCGCCTACGCGGAGGGCTGGGGGCTGTACACCGAGTGGCTGGGCACGCAGATGGG
>CAZQBJ010000045.1:0-13226 GCA_964591465.1 uncultured Brevundimonas sp. | reverse complement strand
AGCCCGGATCGAGCAGGCGTTCCACCCGGTCGCGCGGCAGCAGCTTGCCGCGGGCGACGTGGCGCTCGCGCGACTTTTCGGGACCGCCAAGGGCCGCCTGGGCGACGCGCTCGCGCAGGGTCGCGGCCAGGGCCGAGTTGTGCTGGTGCAGCGCCTTGAAGGCCGCGCTGGACGGGTCGATGGCCGAGGTCAGCTTGGGCATGGCGCAGGTTTAGGAGGGTTGCGCCGTCCGGGAAAGGGCGCGGGCTTCGTTCCGGGGCGGGAATCCGCCTAGGATGGCGCCATGGCGCGACGGCGGGGCGAAGACACCTTGGAACAGGCGCTGGCCCGGCTCTTCGAGGGCGGGCGGACGACGCGCGCCAGCTGGTTCGCCCTGACCGGCGGAGAGCGGCTGTTCGCCGCCGGCGAGCCGGCCGAGACCCTGTATCTGGTGCGCTCGGGGCGGCTTGGGGTGTTCCGCCAGGCCGAGGGCCAGGAGCCGGAGTTCCTGGGCGTCATCCGTCCGGGCGAGCCCGCCGGCGAGATGTCGTTGCTGGCCGGCACGCCGCACAGCGCCACGGTGGTGGCCCTGCGCGACAGCGAAATCCTCGCCCTGCCCCGCGACGCCTTCTTCGAGGTGGCCCGCAGCCAGCCGGACCTGATGGTCGAGATGGCCCGGCTGATGATCCGCCGGGCGCGCGACACCACCGCCCGGGCGGCGGCCCCCAGCGTCTACGGCTTCGTCTCGACCCGGGCCCGGCCGATCCGCCCGTTCGTCGACCAGGTCGCCGGCGCCCTGGACCGGCTGGGCTTCACCGCCCGGATCGTCGATTCGTCGGCCCTGGGCTCGGCGGCCGAGTGGTTCTCGACGGTCGAGGAGAGCCACGACCTGGTGCTGTACGTCGCCGAGGGCGACGAGCCGGCCTGGGCCGCCCTGTGCGGACGGCAGGCGGACCGGCTGTTTCTCGTCGGCGACGGGGGCTCGACCCCGCCGGCCGAAGTGATCGGGCGCGACCGGTCGGCCGAGCAGCACCAGCTGACCGATCTGGTGCTGCTGCGCGATCCGGCCGCCGGCCCGCCGCGCGGCACGGCCGCCTGGCTGGACGCGGTCGATCCGGCGCGCTGGTTCCATGTCCGCGAGGGCCTCGTCGCCGAGGCCGAGCGCATCGCCAGGGTGATCAGCGGAACCTCGGTGGGGCTGGTGCTGTCCGGCGGCGGGGCCCGGGCCTACGCCCACATCGGCGCCATCCGGGCCCTGCGGGACGCCGGCGCGCCGCTGGACTTCCTGGGCGGCGCCTCGATGGGCGCGGTGATCGGGGCCGGCCTGGCCCTGGGCTGGCCGCAGGCGGAGCTGGAAGACCGCATCCACCGGGCCTTCGTCCACTCCAGCCCGCTGACCGACATCCGCATGCCGCTGATCGCCATGACCGGCGGGCGGCGGGTCGATTCGCTGCTGGAGGAGCACTACGGCGACGTCGACATCGCCGACCTGTCCCTGCCCTTCTTCTGCATGTCGTCGAACCTGACCTCCGGCGCCTATCTGGTGCACCGGCGCGGGCTGCTGCGTCAGGCGCTGCGGGCCTCGGTGTCGCTGCCGGGCGTGCTGCCCCCGGTGGTCATGGACGGCCAGGTGCTGGTCGACGGGGCGGTGATGAAGAGCTTCCCGGCCGACATCATGCGCGCCTGGCATCTGGGCCCGGTGGTCGGGGTGGACGTCAGCCGCGCCCGCGGCGTGGACCCGCAGGTGCTGGAGGACCCGCCCTCCTGGTGGAAGTGGCTGCTGACCGGCGAATGGAAGAAGGGCCCGCCGATCGTCTCGATACTGATGCGGTCGGGCACGGTGACCACGGCCGCCGACCTGGCCGACTCGCGCCAGGCGACGGACCTGCTGGTCATGCCCGAGCTGCAGGGCGTCGAGATCCGCGACTGGAAGGCCTACGAGCCGGCGGTCCAGGCCGGCTGGACCGCGGCGACCGCCGCGCTGGGTCAGCTGAGCGGCCCGATCACCCATCTGCGCCTGCGCAAGGCCGAGGCGGAGCAGGCCGGCGACGTCGAGCTGGAATCCGCCGACGCCGAGGTTCCGGATGGATCGTCAGAAGGAGTCACGGCCCCGTGACTGGCCGGGGGCGGAATCGCCCCTATATTGAAGGTCCCTGTTCAAGCAGCTGAAAGGAGGTGACCAGTGATCTCATTGTCCCCAACCGCGAAGGTGACCGTGACCTGGGCCTCCGTAGAGGTCCGCGCCTGAGAGCAGGCAAAGGTTTTGGTGACCGCTGATGCGGTCTGACAATGATGGGGCCGCTCCAGCGATGGGGCGGCCCCTAGTCTTTTCTAAAACACCCACGCCCAGGCGACCTGGGCCAGACGCCAGACCGTGGCCCAGACCAGCAGCAGCAAGCCGGCGCTGGCGGCGGTGGCCAGCCAGCCGAGAATCACCGCGACCCCGTCACGCTGCATGACGCCCAGCGAAAAGAAGGCGATGGCCGCCGCCGGGGCCATGTTGCCCAAGGGAATCGGCAGGACCAGCACCACCGACAGCAACAGGCAGGCGAAACCGATGAACAGCTGGGCCAGGCTGTTGGTCAGCAGGTAAAGCCGCGGACGCGACAGCCGTTCGACGAACCGGATGGCCGGCAGGATGCGGCCGGTCAGCCGGCGATAGGCCGTCCGGTCGACCGCGCCGTTCAGGGCCCAGCGCGGCAGCCACAGGGTTTCGCGCCCCAGCGCCAGCTCCAGGGCCAGCAACAGCAGCGGCGCGCCGACAATGGTCGTGCCGCCCGGCGGCCAGGGCAGCATGGCGATGATCGCGATCATCAGCATGACCGCGCCGAACGCCCGGTCGCCGAAGGCGCGCACCATCTCGCCGACCGACAGCCGGCCCTCGCCGGCGTGACCCAGGCGTTCGAGCACCTCGGAAAAGGCGGGCGGCTCGCGGCCGCCCGGGGCGGTCAGGGCCATGGAGGCCGGGCTGGTCAAGACGAACCGTTCATGGCGCGGATGTTCACGGCGATCTGGGCGATTTGAGGGTAGCTGGGCGCGCGCCCCGACCGCCGCAAGGGCCTCAGCCCGATCGCGCGACGTGCTCGGGTTTGCCCGAGCGTTTGGTGCTGGCCATCTTTTCCAGCTCCTTCTCGCTCATCGACTCGACCATCGATTTGGACGCGCCCTGGAGCTTGGATTTCGGCGTGTCGCCGCGCTTGGCCGACAGGGCGGCGCCGGCGGCTTTCTGTTGGGCCTTGGACTTGGCGGGCATCGGGATCTCCCTGGTTCTTCTCACGAACCCCCGCCGCCCCGGCGCGGTTCCGCCCGCTTCTGGCCGGCCGATTAGACGACCGGCGAAAATCGGCTAGGCTCGCCGCGGATGGAGGGAAACATCATGCGCGTCATCACTGTGGTTTCGGCCGTCGCGGCCGTTTCGCTGGCCGCCTGCGGGCAAGGCGGAGCGGAGGGCGACAGCCCGCGCGGAAGCCGCGACAGCGCCGCCATCGAGGCGGCCATGACCGAGGGCCCGGCCCCCGGGCTGTGGCGGGTGACCACCCGGATCGGCGAGATGACCTTCCCGCCCGTCGAGGACTGCGTGGCCGAATCGAAGTTCGAGGCCCCGGACTCCCTGACGGACGACTCGGACATGAACTGCACCGACGAGACCTTCCGCCGCGAGGGCGACGCCATGGTGGCCCATGTCGTGTGCACCGCGCCCGACGGCGAGCGCACCACGGCCGAGATGCGGGTCACCGGCGACTTCTCGCGCAACTACACCATGGCCATGACCGTCCGCACCGAGCCGGCCCCCGATCCGTCGATGGCCGAAATGACCATGGTCTCGATCGGCGAGCGGCTGGGGGACTGCCCGGCGGACATGGCCGCCGACTGACGGCGCAGGGGCCTGGCTGGACGTCCTCAGCTTCCGAGCAGCTCGCGCCCGATCAGGAAGCGGCGGATCTCGTTGGTGCCGGCGCCGATGTCGTAGAGCTTGGCGTCGCGCACCAGCCGTTCGACGGGCCATTCCTTGGTGTAGCCGGCGCCGCCCAGCGCCTGCACGGCCTCCAGCGTGACCTTCACCGCGTTCTCCGAGGCCAGCAGGATGGCCCCGGCGGCGTCGTAGCGGGTGGTCAGGCCGGCGTCGCAGGCGCGGGCCACCGAATAGACGTAGGCCCGGGCCGAGTTCAGCGCGACGTACATGTCGGCGATCTTGCCCTGCATCAGCTGGAAGCTGCCGATCGCCTTGCCGAACTGCTTGCGCTCGCGGACGTAGGGCAGGACCACGTCCAGCGCCGCCTGCATGATGCCGAGCGGGCCGGCGGACAGCACGGCGCGCTCGTAGTCGAGGCCGGACATCAGCACCGCCGCGCCGCGGCCCTCGCCGCCCATGATGTTCTCTTCCGGGACCTCGCAGTCTTCGAACACCAGCTCGGCGGTGTCCGAGCCGCGCATGCCCATCTTGTCCAGCTTCTTCGAGACGCTGAAGCCCTTCATCCCCTTTTCGACGAGGAAGGCGGTGACCCCGCCGGTGCCTTCGCCGGTGCGGGCGTAGACCACCAGGGTCTCCGCGTGCGGGGCGTTGGTGATCCAGAACTTGGTCCCGTTCAGGACGTAGCGGTCGCCCTTCTTCTCGGCGCGCGTGCGCATCGACATGACGTCCGAGCCCGAGCCGGCCTCGGACATGGCCAGCGAGCCGACATGTTCGCCCGAGATCAGCTTCGGCAGATAGCGGCGCTTCTGCTCCTCGGTCCCCCAGCGGCGGATCTGGTTGACGCACAGGTTGGAGTGGGCGCCGTAGCTCAGGCCGATCGAGGCCGAGGCGCGCGACACCTCCTCCATGGCCACCACGTGCTCGAGATAGCCGAGGCCGAGGCCGCCGTAGTCCTCCTCCACCGTGATCCCGTGCAGGCCCAGCTCGCCCATCTCGGGCCACAGCTCGCGGCGGAAGGTGTTGGTCTCGTCGATCTCGGCGGCCAGCGGGGCCAGCCGGTCGGCGGCCCAGCGGGCCGTGGTCTCGCGGATCATGTCGGCGTTGTCGCCGAGGGCGAAGTCGAGGGAGGGGGCGGTGCTGCTCATGGCTGCGAGGTAGCACCGCCGAGGCGTCCGCGTCACGCCCTCCCTCTCAAGCTGCGGGTCCCCCGGCCCGCGGCGCCGGCGCGGCTTCAGTCCCGCGGACCGCCCCAGCGCTTGTACAGGTTGTAGGCCGACACCCCGACGCACAGGGAGCCGATGACCGCCAGGGTCCAGGCGATCAGGGTGGTCTGGTCGAAGGCCGCGCCGCCGTCGGCGTTGGCCAGCTGGAAGGCGGCCATGGCCGAGCCGAAGGCGATCAATCCGACCACGCCCATGCCGATGAAGGCGCCGGTCTCGCTCCAGTCGAAGCGGCGACGGCCATCGACCACCTCGTGGCGGATGACCTGGGCTTCGCGCGTCTCCGGCAGGGGCTCGTCGAACAGCACAGCCTCTTCGGGCAGGGTCTCGAAGCGGGCGTCCATCGGGGCCATGTCGACCGCGACCTGCGGCGCCGGCTCGGGCTCGAAGGCCGGGGCCGGCTCGGGCGCCCAGGGAACCTCAGGCGGCGGGGTCAGGACCAGCCCCTCGACCGGCGCGGCCGGCTCGGCGGCCTGCACCGCGGCGTGGGGCAGCGGTTCCGGTTCGGGCTCGGGCGCCGGCGGGGGTGCGGGACTCGGCTCGGGTTCGGGCGGAGGCGGCGCCTCCAAGGCGGACGGCGCGGTCGGCGCGGCCGGCGCCGGCGGGTTCACCGGCGGCAGGGCGCCGAAGCTGGCGCCGGCGTAGGGCGAATACAGCCGCAGACTCATGGCCGCCACGCTGGCCGCCTGCGTCGCCGGGGCCGGCTGGGGCGCGGGCGCGGGGGCGGGTTCGGGGACCGCCTCCGGTTCGGGGACCGACTCGGGCTGCGGCTGGGGCGCGGGCCGGACCGCGTCGCCCAGCAGGGCCGCGACCGCCTGGGCCTGGGCCAGGGTGAAGGTTTCCGACGGCGGCGGCGGAGGGGGCGGCGGGACGGCCGAGTCGTCGACCAGCACCCGCGCCTCCGGATCGTCCAGGTCCACCCGCGCGCGGGCCACGCCGGTCGGTGCGGCGGCGGCGACCGCGCCGTCGGCGGTCGGGGTCAGCATGGCCGTGGGCAGCACCGGTGGCCGGCCCGGATCGGACAGGAACAGGGCCTTTTCGGCCGCGCGCCGACGGATCAGCAGGTCCAGCGGCACGTCGCGGCCCTCGACCGCGGCCGAGTGCCAGGAATCCAGCAGGGCGGCGGCCGCCTCGGGCCGGCCGGCGTTGACGTGGCGCAGCACGTCCGAGGCCAGGAACCGCTCCAGCCCGATGTTGTGGGCGAAGCTGATCAGGGCGTCGAACTGGCGCTGGTTCAGCGGGGCCGAGACGGCGTCGTTGACCGCCTTGGCCACCGGCAACAGGTCGTATTGCAGCAGCAGTTCGGCGTCGGCCTCGGACACCTCGGCCCCCTCGCGGGCCGACAGGGTGTGGCCGTAGCCGATGGTCCAGCGGCCGTCGGGCAGGCGCGCGGCGCGGCGGCGCAGCCCCTCGAACCCCTTGATCAGTTCGAGCCCTTCCCTTGAGAGCTTCATACGCGGTCGCATGGCGATCCTGACGGCCTGGTCTGACCCAGAATGGGACGGGCGTGCTCGCCCGCTGGGGGAACGAGCAAGAGTCGCGCCGCCCGCCTAGAGCAGAATAAGCCCGGCGAGGCCCAGGAACGAGAAGAAGCCGACCACGTCGGTCACGGTGGTGACGAACACCGGCGAGGACACCGCCGGGTCGCGGCCCAGCCGGTCCAGGGTCAGGGGCACCAAAGCGCCGGACAGGGCGGCGGCGGCCATGTTGATCACCACCGCCGCGCCGATCACCCCGGCCAGGCCCAGGTCGCGGAACCACAGGCCGGTGGCCGCCGCCAGCAGCAGGCCGACGACCAGCCCGTTGAGCAGGCCGACGCGGACCTCGCGGGCGATGATGCGCACGATGTTCGAGGCGTTGATCTCGCGCGTGGCCAGGGCCCGCACGGCCACCGCCAGGGCCTGGGCCCCGGCGTTGCCGCCGATCGAGGCGACGATCGGCATAAGCACGGCCAGGGCCACCAGCCGCTCGATCTCGTCACGGAACTGGGCGATGACCACCGAGGCGAACAGGGCGGTCAGCAGGTTGATCACCAGCCACGGCAGGCGCGAACGGACCACCCCGTAGGTCGAGGCGTCGCGGCCCTCGTCGGCCACCCCGGCCAGGCGCAGGATGTCCTCGCGGTTCTCTTCCTGGATGATGTTGACGATGTCGTCGACGGTGATCTGGCCGACCAGCCGCCCGCCCTCGTCGACCACCGGCGCGGAGATCAGGTGATACTTCTCGAAGATGTAGGCCACCTCTTCCTGGTCGAGATCGACGGCGATCTCGTTCACCGGCTCCATCAGCTCGGCCAGCTTGACGTCGCGGCGGGTGCGCAGCAGGCGGCTGACCGGGATGCCGCCCACGGGCCGGGCGCCCGGATCGATCACATAGATGTCGAAGAACAGCTCCGGCAGGTCGTCGCCCTGCTGGCGCAGGTGGTCGATGGTGTCGCCGACGCTCCAGAACTGGGGCGCGGCCATCACCTCGCGCTGCATCAGGCGGCCGGCGGTGTCCTCGCCATAGGCCAGGGAGGTCTCGATCGCCGCCCGGTCGACGTCGGGCATGGCGGCCAGCACGGCCTGGCGCTGGTCGGCCTCTAGGTCCTCGACCAGGGCGGCGGCGTCGTCGGAGTCCAGCTCCTGCAGCGCCTCGGCCAGGGTCCCCGGCGCCACGCGCTCAAGCACCTCTTCGCGGATGCCGTCGTCCAGCTCAGGCAGGGTGTCGGCCAGCACGTCGGGCGGCAGCCACAGCACCACCATCGCGCGGTGCTCGGCGGTCAGGAACCCCATCAGGTCGGCGACGTCGGCCGGGTGCAGCCCCTCGACCAGCTGGCGCAGCCGCAGGCCGTCGCCGGCGTCGGCGGCGTCGACCACCATTTCGACGAAACCGGCGGTGAGGGCGTAGTCCTCGCCCAGGGCGATGTCTTCGAGATCCTCGGGGGGCGGCGCAACGGCGTCGGTGCGGCTCACGGCTCGGCCCTCCTGTTGATCTATCAGCGTTTCGCCGATGCGCGTCCCTGGAATGGCCGGCCCCGCGGCCGACCGGTCATGCCGCGTGTCTCAACCATGCCGCTGATCCGGTCAAGACAACCACGGGCGATTGCGGGCGATCGGGGAGGCCGTCATGCCTCGTCCCGGGACGGACGCCTGAATCCCGCGGCGCCCCGCGGGGCGAAGCAGGATGGTGCGGTCGAGAAGACTCGAACTTCCACTCCGGTTAGGGAACAGCGACCTCAACGCTGCGCGTCTACCAATTCCGCCACGACCGCACGCGTCGGAGGCGCGGAGATAGCCCAGAGCCGGCGGCTTGTGAAGGGCGCTTTCGCGGCGCCGCAACCACGGTCAGGCGGTCAGACCCCGCCGGCCATGTAATCGTAGACGTCGGCCGGACCGGTCACGGTGATGGCGATGCGGTCGTCGCGGATTTCGATCTCGCCGCGAGCCACCGGATGGTTGTTGGCCAGGATCCAGACCTCGTCGGCCTCGCGCGCGTCGAGCGGGATCACCGCCCCGCGCCCCATGCGCAGCAGCTGGGCCATGGGCAGGACCGAGCGGCCCAGCACCACGGAAATCTCGACGTCGACGGCTTCGACCTGGCTCAACACACGCGCCCCTGACGAGGCGCACCTTGCGCGGACGCCTCGGCGGCCACATTGAAGGGCCATGCTTGCCGAGCCGTTAAGGACGCCGCCGCCCTCGCTGATTCGCCCCGACGGGCGACCGGCGGGCTGGGCCGTGTCGACCGCCCCGGTCCCCTACCCCGCCGCCGTCGAGGCCATGGAGGCCCGGGTCGCGGCCATCGCCGCCGGCGAGGCGGACGAGCTGGTCTGGCTGCTGGAGCACCCGCCGCTATACACCGCCGGGGTCACGGCCAGGGCCGCCGATCTGCTGGATCCGGAGCGTTTTCCAGTCTTCGAGAGCGGCCGCGGCGGCCAGTACACCTATCACGGGCCCGGCCAGCGGGTCGCCTATGTGATGCTGGACCTGAACCGGCGCGGGCGCGATGTGCGCGCCTTCGTCCGCGGGCTGGAGTCCTGGATCATCGGGGCCCTCGCCCGCTTCAACGTCGAGGGCCAGATCCGCGACGGCCGCGTCGGCGTCTGGGTCGAGCGGTCGGGCCTGGACGACTCCGGCGGCCGCTGGACCCGCGAGGACAAGATCGCCGCCATCGGGGTCAAGGTGCGCCGCTGGGTAAGCTTCCACGGCATCGCCCTGAACGTGGAGCCGGACCTGGACCATTTCGCCGGCATCGTGCCGTGCGGCATCGCCGAGCACGGCGTCACCAGCCTGGTCGACCTCGGCCTGCCGGTCGGCCTGGACGAGGCCGACGCGGCCCTTAAGGCGGCGTTCGAGCAGGTGTTCGGACAGGTGGTCGAGGTCGCCGCGCCGGCCTAGGCGGACGGGCCCTCTGAGGCCGCCGCGGCCCGGTGCGGATTGGGCCCGAACCGATTGGCGCCCTGTTCGCCGGGCATCAGGGCCAGCTCGACCACGCCCCAGACGATGACCAGCAGGCCGATCAGGTCCCACGGCTCGCGCGGGTGCGGCCACACCATGATCACCGCGACCAGCACCACCGCCGCCCACCAGCCGGCCCGGCCCCGATCGTGCAGCCGCTTGGCCAGCACGCACGCGCCGCACCAGACCAGCAGCGGATAGATCACGATGCCGGTGACCCAGTGCAGGGCCGAGCCGGAGACCACCGACTGGTAGAGCGCCAGGCCGACGGTCAGGGCCGCGGCGGCGACCAGGAACGGCGTGCGCCCGATCCGCCCGTTGGCGGAGAAGAACAGCTCTGGCCAGTCGATGCGCGGGCTCATGGGCCGAAGGTGCACCCGGACGCCGGGGCGCGCAATCGGGACGGCGGCCTCAGCTCCGGCCCTGCTCCAGCCGGGCCAGGTCGGCCTCGTCGATGGCCGCCAGCGAGGCGCCGCGGCTTTCGCGCAGCATCAGGGCGGCGACCAGGCTGATCGCCCCGGCGGCGGCGATGTACCAGGCGATCGGGACCCAGGAATCGGTCCCGCGCAGCAGGGCCGCGCCGATCAGCGGGGCCCAGGATCCGGCCACGATGGCAGTGACCTGATAGCCCAGCGACACCCCCGAATAGCGCACCCGGGTGGGGAACATCTCGGTCATGATGGCCGGCTGGGCGGCGTACATCAGGCCGTGGACCACCAGCCCCAGCATGATCGCCGCCAGGATCAGGCCGGTGGCGCCGGTGTCGAACAGCGGGAAGGCGACGAACGGCCAGATCAGGGTCAGGGCCGCCCCCGCGATATAGACCGGCCGCCGCCCGCCCAGGTCGGCGATCCGCCCGACCAGCGGAATGACCAGCACGTGCAGGATGTGGGCGAGGAACAGCAGCGCGAGGATGCGGGTGGTGTCGACCGCCCGGTGGTGCAGATAGGTGATCGAGAAGGTGACCACCATGTAGTACAGGATGTTCTCGCCGAACCTCAGGCCCATGGCGGTGAACACCCCGCGCGGGTGGCGCCGGAACACCTCGGTCAGGCCGTAGCCGGCCTCGGCCCGCTTCTCCGTCTCCTCGCGCGCCTTCTGGAAAATCGGCGAGTCCGTCACCTGGGTGCGGATGTAGTAGCCGATGGCGATGATGATCACCGAGAGCCAGAAGCCGACCCGCCATCCCCAGGCGAGGAAATCCTCGCCGCTGAGCAGGGCCGACAGGGCCAGCATGACCACGGTGGCCAGCAGGTTGCCGATCGGCACCGCCGCCTGCGGGAAGCTGCCCCAGAAGGCGCGGCTCCTGTTGGGGCTGTGCTCGGTGACCAGCAGGATCGCCCCGCCCCACTCGCCGCCCAGGGCGAAGCCCTGGATGAAGCGCAGCAGCACCAGCAGCGCCGGGGCCCAGTAGCCGATGGCGTCGAAGCTGGGCAGGCAGCCCATCAGGAAGGTCGAGACCCCGATCAGGACCAGTGAGAACTGCAGCAGCGACTTGCGCCCGATCCTGTCGCCGATGTGGCCGAACACCACCCCGCCCAGCGGCCGGGCGAGAAAGCCGACGGCGTAGGTGGCGAAGGCGGCGATGATCCCGTCCAGCTCGTTGCCGGTATCGGGAAAGAACAGCTGGCCGAACACCAGGGTGGCGGCTGTCCCGTAGAGGAAGAACTCGTACCACTCGACCACGGTGCCGGCCATCGAGGCGCCGACCACCTTGCGCAGGTAGGGCAGATCCGCAGTCTGTTCGTGCTTCATCGCTGGCCCTCCCCGCTGCGGCGCTATCCATGAAACATGGCGCGCCGCCGCTCAAGAGGCGGATCAGCCCTGTCGGCCTAGCGGCGGCGGCGGGCCAGCAGGACCAGGCCGACGACCGCGGCGCCCAGGGCCACGCCGGTGGCGACCGCCGCCTCGCGCGAACGGGCGCGCGGGACCACGCCCATCTCGACCAGCGGATTGGGCAGGCGGCCGCGGCGCAGGTCGTCGACCAGGCCTTCGACCGTGTCGACGCGGTCGGCCAGGATCAGCAGCAGCCAGTGGCCCCACTGGCTTTCCGAGAAGCGGAAGGCCTGGCGGCGCAGGGCGCCGCTGAGGCCGCGCGGCGGCAGCGTGGCGCCGACCGCGGCCGGCAGGTGCTCGTGCTCGACCGAGCGGAGGATCTCGACCCCCGCCGTCTGCTGCGGCGGCCGCGACCAACGGGCCCCGCGGCCGTCCTCCCCGGACCGGTCGCGCATCGGCCAGGTGGGATCGTTCTCCGGGTCGGCGTCGACGCCCCAGCCGGTCACCGTGGCCGGATCGATGCGGCGGGTGGCGGTGCGGGCGGCGGCGATGGCGCGGTCGCTCTGGGTCAACATGGCGTCTCCTCAGGCGGCGTTCGGGATCAGGACCGGCTTGATGCAGCCGTCCTGCTTGGACGAGAACAGGTGGTAGGCCTCGGCGACCTCCTCGAGCGGCAGGCGGTGGGTGATGATCGCCTTGGGATCGATACGGCCTTCCTTCACGTGCTCGATCATGCGCGGCAGCAGGCGCTTCACCGAAGCCTGGTTGGCCCGCAGGGTGATGCCCTTGTTCACGATGTTGCCGACCGGGACCATGTTGCCGGTGGGGCCATAGACGCCGACCACCGAGACCACCCCGCCCTTCTTCACCGAGTTGATCGCCCAGTGCAGCGGTACGGCCGAGCCGGCCTCGAGCTTGAGCTTCTTGCCGAAGATCGTGTGCCACAGGTTGCCCGAGGCGTCCGCGCCGACCGCGTCGATGCACACGTCCGCGCCCAGGCCGTCGGTGGTCTTCTTCATGAACACCACCGGGTCGCCGATCTCGCGGAAGTCGTAGACTTCGGCCGGGCAGTAGTCGCGGGCGAAGTCCAGCCGGTACTCGTGGTGGTCGATGACGATCACCCGCCCGGCCCCGAACAGCCAGGCGCTGCGCGCCGCCAGCAGGCCGACCGGCCCGGCGCCGAACACGACCACCGTGTCGCCGGTCTGGATGCCGCCCATCTCGGCCGCCTGATAGCCGGTCGGGACCACGTCGGTCAGCAGCACCGCGTCGTCCGGGTCCAGCCAGTCCGGGATCACCGTCGGACCGACGTCGGCGTAGGGCACCCGGACATATTCGGCCTGGCCGCCGTCGTAGCCGCCGGCGGTGTGGGAATAGCCGAAGATGCCGCCGACCGCCGTGGCCCCAGGGTTGGACTCATGGCAGTTGCCGAACAGGCCCTGCTTGCAGAAGTGGCACTGGCCGCAGGCGATGTTGAAGGGCACCAGGACGTGGTCGCCCTTCTTGAGGTTCTCGACGGCGGAGCCGACCTCCTCGACCACGCCGCAGAACTCGTGGCCGAAGGTCGAGCCGACCCGCGTGTCGGGCACCATGCCGTGGTACAGGTGCAGGTCCGAGCCGCAGATGCACGACCGGGTGACCCGGACGATGGCGTCGCGCGGATGCTGGATCGTCGGCCGCGGCTTTTCCTCCACGCGGACGCGGCGCGGGCCGCGGTAGTTCATCGCCAGCATGCATCGGCTCCCTGAGGTCAGGTGCGTGCAACCGGAGCGGCCGGGGATGGTTCCGCCGTCAGACCTCGGCCGGCACCGGCGCGGCGGCGCGCAGGCGGGCGGCGTCGCGGGCCGGCGGGGCGCCGAACAGCCGGGGTCACGAGCGTCCCGACTGTGGCGTGCACGC
>CAZQBJ010000044.1:0-13390 GCA_964591465.1 uncultured Brevundimonas sp. | reverse complement strand
GCCACGGCGCGGGCCTTGATCTCGACCTCCAGCACCTCGCGGCGTTCGGGCGTGAGCACCTTGGAATCGTCGATGCCCTCGGGCAGGTCGCGCAGGTCCAGGATCACCGCCCCGGCCGAGACCGGCCCGGCCCACGGCCCTCGGCCCGCCTCGTCGACGCCGCAGACCGGGCCGCCGGCGCTGTCGGCCAGCACGGTTTCGAGCGCCAAGGTGGGGATCGGGCGCACCGCCTTTGGCGCGGCGGCCTTGCCTTTGGGCTTCGATCTGGGGGACGCGGACTTCACCGGTCCGCCATAGCCCGGACCTGGCCGTGGCGGAAGCAGGCGGTGGTGTGATCATTGACCATGCCCACAGCCTGCATGAAGGCATAGACGATCACCGGACCGCAGAAGGTGAAGCCGCGCGCCTTGAGCGCCTTGGCCATGGCGCGCGATTCGTCGGTCTGGGCCGGAATCTGGCCGGGGGCCCATCGGTTCTGGATCGGCGCGTCGCCGACGAAGCTCCACAGCCAAGCCGAGAAGTCCTCGCCGCGGTCGCGCAGGTCCAGCCAGATGCGGGCCCCCTTGATCGCCGCGTTGATCTTGGCCCGTGAGCGGATGATGCGCGGGTCGGCCAGCAGGCGCTCGATGTCCGCCTCGCCATAGGCGGCGACCTTCTCGGGGTCGAAGCCGTCGAAGGCGTCGCGGATGCCCTCGCGCTTGCGCAGGATGGTGATCCACGCCAGCCCGGCCTGCATGCCGTCGAGCACCAGTTTCTCCCACAGGGCGCGTGCATCGCGCTCGGGCACGCCCCATTCGGTGTCGTGATAGGCGACATACAGCGGGTCGGTCCCGCACCAGCTGCAGCGGGGAAGTGAGTCGGGCATGGGGGAAGGGTATCCCGGATCGCCGCTTCGCGGCGTCCGGGATGACAACGGGCCCCAAAATCAGGTCCGCGGCATCCATTCCGGCCAGTCGACCCGGACCGGCCTGCCGTCCGCGGTCAGCTCGCCGTCGAGGCGGTCGAGGCGCAGCAGCGCCATGGCGCGGTCGCCCGCGCCGGTGAGCACCTCGCCGGCGCGCAGTTCACCGTTCAGCACCTCGGTCCCGAACGGCGGCGGCGGGCCGTCGAAGACGATCGGGGCCATGCGCGTGCGGATCGTCCCGCGCCGCTTCATGCGCGAGGTGGTCTCCTGGCCGACGAAACAGCCCTTGGAGAAATCGATGCCGTTCAGCAGGTCGAAATTGGCCTCGATCGGCCAGGTCTTGTCGAACACGGCGTCGGCGGCCGGGTCCGGGACGCCGAGGCCCAGGCGCCAGGCGTGGTGGTCGGCCTCGCTGGCGGTCTCGGCAGGGTCGGCGCCGTAGGCCCGGCCGCCCAGGGCGGGCAGACGCGGATCGGGGATGAAGCCGTCGGGTGATCCGTTCCAGGCGGCGTGGACCGCCGCGTCGACCGGCGCGATCTCCACCGCGGCGCGCAGGCGGTACATGGTCAGACGCTGGATCAGGGCGTCGCGGCGGTCGGCGGCGACGTCGAGCAAGACGCCCGCCGGCTCGCCCAGCAGGAACAGGTCGAACAGCAGCCGGCCCTGGGCCCCCAGCAGGGCGCCGAAGCGCAGCTGGCCCGGCGCCAGGGTCTCGACGTCCTGGCTGAGCAGGTTGTGCAGCCACGGCCGGGCGTCGCGGCCGGAGATGCGCACGAGGGCGCGGCTGGGCAGGCGGGCGATCTGGACAGGCATGGGCCGGATATAGGCAGACAGCAGGCAGGCTGCGAAGTCGGACCGAGCGGCTATCATCCCGCCCATGGCCGCACGTTTTCCGATTCTCTACATCGCCGAAGCCGAACCGGAGGCGGCCGTGATGTCGTCGGGCGTGCTGGCCCGGCTGGCCGAGCAGGCGCCGGGGGCCAGCTTCACCATCGTCGGCTCGAGCCGCAGCGCGCCGCTGTTCCGCGACGCGCCGGGGCTGGAGCGGCTGATGGTGATGGACGGCGAGGGGCGGCTGGACCTGCTGCGCCTGTGGTGGCGGGTGCGCGGTCGCCGCTGGGGCCTGATCGTCGACCTGCGCGGCACCGGCCTGTCGGGCCGGCTGAAGCGGCAGCGGCGGGCGGTCGCCGATCCGGCGGCCGGGGCCGACGGGCTGCACGCGGTGGAGCGGGCCGCGCGGCTGCTGCACTTCGACGACATTCCGGCCCCGCGCCTGTTCATCGGCCCCGAGACCCGGGCGGCCGCCGAGGCGGTGGTCGGCGAGGGCGACGAGCCGATCCTGGCCGTGGGCCCGGGCGTCGACTGGATCGGCAAGTGCTGGCCGGCCGAGCGGTTCGCCAAGGTGGCCGCGCCGCTGCTGGCCGAGGACGGGCCGCTGGCCGGCGGACGGCTGCTGATCGTCGGGGAGTTCGAGGACCGCGACGCGGCCCACACCATCCGCTTCGCGGTCAATCGCCGCAGGGTGATCGAGGCGCAGGGGCGGCTGGACCCGCTGGAAACCTGCGCCGCCCTGTCGCGCGCCACCTTGTATGTCGGCGCCGACAGCCTGTGGACCCAGCTGGCCGTGGCGGCGGGAATCCCGACCCTGGCGGTGTTCGGGCCGTCGGACGAGACGGTGCGCGGGCCGTGGGGCGGACGCGCCGTGCGGGGCCCGCGCAGCCTGGAGGACTTCCGCGCCCTTGACCCGGAATTGAACCAGCACATCCAGCATATGATGGACCTGCCGGTGGAACCGGTGTTGAACGCCGCCAGGGAAATGCTGGCGGAGACCCGATAGTGGCCCAGACCTTTGATCTGATCGTGCGCGGCGGCGAGGTGGTGAACCACGCCGGACGCGGCCTGGCCGACGTCGGCGTGCGCGACGGGCGGATCGAGGTCGTCGGCGACCTGGGCCAGGCGTCGGCCGGCGAGGTGTTCGACGCCACCGGCCTGACGGTGCTGCCGGGGGTGATCGACACCCAGGTCCACTTCCGCGAGCCGGGGCTGGAGTGGAAGGAGGATCTGGAGACCGGATCGCGCGCCGCGGTGCTGGGCGGGGTGACGGCGGTGTTCGAGATGCCGAACACCGAGCCGACGACGACCGACGCGGACGCCCTGTCCGACAAGCTGGCGCGGGCCCGCGACCGGATGTGGTGCGACCACGCCTTCTACGTCGGCGGCACCCACGAGAACGCGGCCCTCCTGGGCGAGCTGGAGCGGCTGCCGGGCTGCTGCGGGGTCAAGGTGTTCATGGGCGCCTCGACCGGCACCCTGCTGGTGGCCGACGACGCCGGGGTGGCCGAGGTTCTGCGCCATGTGAACCGGCGGGCGACCTTCCATTCGGAGGACGAATACCGGCTGGCCGAGCGGCGGCCGCTGGCCCGCACCGGCGACTGGACCAGCCACCCGGAGGTGCGTGACGCGCAGAGCGCCCTGATGTCGACGCAGCGGCTGCTGCGGCTGGCGCGCGAGCTGGGCAAGCGGATCCACGTGCTGCACGTGACCACGGCCGAAGAGATCGCCCTGCTGGCCGACCACAAGGACGTGGCCACGGTCGAGATCACCCCGCAGCACCTGACCCTGACGGCGCCGGAGGCCTATGAGCGGCTGAAGGGCCTGGCCCAGATGAACCCGCCGATCCGCGAGGCGGCCCATGTGGCGGGCCTGTGGGCCGGGATCGAGCAGGGGGTGGCCGACGTGCTGGGCTCGGACCACGCGCCGCACACCCTGGAGGAAAAGGCCCGGCCCTATCCGGCCTCGCCCTCGGGCATGCCGGGGGTGCAGACCCTGGTGCCGGTGATGCTGACCCATGTGGCGGCCGGGCGGCTGACCCTGGAGCGGTTCGTCGACCTGACCTCGGCCGGAGCCAACCGGGTGTTCGGCACGGCCAACAAGGGGCGCATGGCCGAGGGCTATGACGCCGACCTGACCATCGTCGACCTGAAGGCGCGCCGCACCCTGCGGCACGCGGACATGGCCACCCGCTCGGGCTGGACCCCGTTCGACGGCATGGAGGTGACCGGCTGGCCGATGGCGACCATCGTGCGCGGCGCGGTGGTCATGCGCGACGGCGAACTGGCCCCCGCCGCCGGCGGCCGCCCGGTGCGCTTCCAGGAGACGCTGTAGGGGTTTCAGAACCTTCTCCCGATGGGAGAAGGCTTAGCGTCCCGACATCAGGCGGTCGGCGAGGGCGGCGGTGAGGTGGCCATCGGGGATCAGGCCGTTGGCCTGTTGCCAGGCGCGCAGGGCGCGGCGGGTGCCGGCGCCGACGATGCCGTCAATGCCGCCCGGATCGAAGCCGGCGGCGGCCAGGGCCCGCTGGGCCCCGATGCGCTGGTCGCGCGACAGCGGCGCCTCGTCGGGCCAGGCGCGGGTCAGGCCGGGGCGGCCTTCCATGCCGTCGGCCAGCAGGCCGATGGCCAGGGCGTAGGCCACCGAATTGTTGTAGCGGCGGATCACATAGTGGTTCGGCAGGGCCAGGAAGGCCGGGCCGTTGGCGCCCTGGGGCAGCAGGACGACCGCGTTCTCGGCCGCCTCGGCCGTGGTCGGGGCGCCGCCGCGGGCCAGGCGCACGCCGCGCTCGGCCCAGAAGCTCCACGGGCGGCCGTCGCCCTCGGCCAGGGCGTAGTCGAAGCCGGACGGCAGCACGATCTCGTAGCCCCAGCGCTGATTGTCGCGCCAGCCGGCGCGGTCCAGCAGGTTGGCCGCCGAGCACAGGGCGTCGGCGTCCGAGCCCCAGATGTCGACCTGGCCGTCGTTGCTGCAGTCCACGCCCAGCCGCAGGTAGTTGTCGGGCATGAACTGGGTCTGGCCCATGGCCCCGGCCCAGGAGCCCTTGAGCCGTTCGCGCGGGGCGCGGCCGGAGACCACGATGTCCAGGGCGTGGGCCAGCTGGGTCTCGGCCCAGTCGCGGCGGCGGCCGTCGTGGGCCAGGGTGGCCAGCGAACGGATCACGTCCATGTCCCCCTGGATGGCCCCGAAGGCGCTCTCCTGGGCCCAGATGGCGACGAGGATCTCCTTCGGCACGCCGAAGCGGTCCTCGACCCGGGACAGCCAGGGATTGTCGCCGATCAGCTGGCGGCCGCGGGCCAGGCGCTCGGGCGTCACCGCGCCGGTGACATAGGCGCCGGCCGGGCGCGAGAACTCCGGCTGGTTGCGGTCGCGGCTGATCACCGTGGGATCGGGCGACAGCCCGGCCAGCTGGCGCTCGTAGGCGGCCCGGCTGGCCCCGCCGTGACGGTCGAGGAAGCCCTGCTTCCAGCCCTCGAAGCTCTGCTCCATATAGGGCCGCGCGCCGTCGGCGGCGGTCGCCGGCGGGGGCGTCGGGGCGGGCGCGGTCCGCGGGGGCGTCGTCGGGGCCGGCGCGGCCGCCTCGGGCGCGGTCGCCGGCGGCTCGGACGGCGGCGGCGCGATCGGGGCGCAGGCGGCGGCGGTGCAGATCAGGAGCAGGCGCAATTTCATGGCCGCGAGCCTAGCGGGCTTCGGGAGTCCCGGGCAATCACAAGGGCGGGAGGGCGGACTTGTGCGGCCCGCCCGCAATTGTGGGGCTCCGGCGGTCCGCACCTGTTGACTCACAGGGGTCGGAGCCCCTATACGCACCGCCTCGCCGCAAGCCTCGCCTGCGGCTTTTCGTTTTTCGCGCCTGCCCAAGGATTACGGCCATGAAGGTCCGCAGCTCGCTGAAGTCGCTCAAGACCCGCCACCGCGACTGCAAGGTCGTGCGCCGCAAGGGCCGGGTGTACGTCATCAACAAGACCGACCCGCGCTTCAAGGCCCGCCAGGGCTGAAGCCTCGCGCGCCCGCGCGGCGCGCCGGTTGGACTATCCACAAGGCCGCGGGCGTTGTCCGCGGCCTTTTTCGCGCCTGCTGTTGAGCCGGCCCGGCGGCCGTGGTTAGCGTCCCGGCCGATCCTTCGCCCTATCCCTTCTTCCGGAGTTCGCCCGTGGCCGACGACGCCGCCTTCACCGCCAGCCCCGACGTCCTGACCGCTTCGGCCCAGGGACGCCTGCGCACGATCATCGAGCGCATCGAGCGGCTGGAGGAGGACAAGGCCGCCATCGCCGGGGACATCAAGGAGGTCTTCGCCGAGGCCAAGGGCGAGGGCTACGACGTCAAGGTGCTGCGCAAGGTCGTGCGCCTGCGCAAGCAGGACAAGGCCAAGCGGCAGGAGGAGGAGGCGATCCTCGACCTGTACATGTCGGCCCTGGGCGAGGTCTGAGCCCCGCCGCCTCGGCTTCTTTCGCCCGGCGAAGCGGACTAGGGTCCAGCCATGGGCCTGAAACGCAAAGCCCCATCGAGCCCCTTCGAGGCGCAGCGCGAGGCCGCGCGGCGCAAGGCGCTGAACGCCCTGAAGCGCGCCCGCCGGGCGGCCGACAAGGCGGGCGTGACCCTGTCCGAGTGGGAGGACGAGTTCATCGGCTCGGTGTCCGAGCGGGTGAAGACCTACGGCCGCGCCTTCGCCGATCCGGAAAAGGGCGCGCCGGGCCAGTCGCTGTCGGCGATGCAGGCCCGCAAGCTCAAGGAAATCGCGGCCAAGGCCAAGGGCGAGCCGCCGAAGTCGCGATGGGGGCGCAAGAGACCGGCGGGCGATTAGGCGGTCCGCGTCGGCAACGGCGCGCTGGACCGATGGACCGGGCCAAGGCCGCGCGGGCCCTTCGCCGACGGATCGCGCTCTAGCCGACTTCCTTCATCACGCCTTCGAGGCCCTGTTCGCGCACCTTGCGGTAGAGGGTCGAACGACCGATGCCCAGGCGCCGGGCGACCTCGGACATGTGCCCGGCGTAGACTTCGATGGCGTGCTGGATCAGGTCGCGCTCGATGTCCTCGAGGGTGCGCAGGTGACCCAGGTCGTCGAGAATTCGGATCGGCGAGTCGGCGGCCGGCTCGGCGCCGGCGGTCGCGGCGCCGGTCGGCGCGGGACGGGGCGCTTCGGCCGCCGGTTCATCGGCCGCGACCGGCATGGCGACGCCGGAGATGGCCGGGAAATCGTGCGGCTGCAGCCACGGGGAATCGGCCAGCACGATGGCCCGATAGACCGCGTTCTCCAGCTGGCGCACGTTGCCGGGCCAGTCGTAGCCGGTGAGGATGGCGAGGGTCTCGGGCGCGCAGCCGGTGACCCGCTTGCCTTCCTCGACGTTGAAGCGGGCGATGAAGTGCTCGATCAGCGGGGCGATGTCCTCGCGCCGGTCGCGCAGGGCCGGGGCCTCGATCGGGAACACGTTGAGGCGATAGAACAGGTCCTCGCGGAACGTGCCGGCGGCCACGGCGCCGGCCAGGTCGCGGTTGGTCGCCGAGACGATGCGCACGTCGACCCGCACCGAACGCTTGGCGCCGACCGGATCGATCTCGGACTCCTGCAGGGCGCGCAACAGCTTGACCTGCATGTCCAGCGGCAGTTCGCCGATCTCGTCGAGGAACAGGGTGCCACCGTCGGCCTCGCGGAACTTGCCGAGAGTCTTCTCGACCGCGCCGGTGAAGGCGCCCTTCTCGTGACCGAACAGGATCGACTCGACCAGGTTGGCCGGCAGGGCGCCGCAGTTGACGGCGACGAACGGCTTGCCGGCGCGGGCCGAGGCGCCGTGCAGGGCGCGGGCGATGACTTCCTTGCCGACGCCGCTCTCGCCGGTGATCAGCACCGGGATGGAGGACTTGGCGGCGCGGGCGCCGAGCGTCTTGACCAGCCGCATGGGGCCGGAATCGCCGACCAGGTCGTCGAACGAAGTGCGGCCGGCGGCGCGCTTCTTCAGCCGGTCGACCTCGCCGGTCAGTTCGCCCATCTGCAGGGCGTTGCGGATCGAGACCAGGATGCGCTCGGGACTGGCCGGCTTGACGAAGAAGTCCTGGGCCCCGGCCTGCATCGCCTTGACCACCGTCTCGATGCCGCCCGAGGCGGTCAGGACGATGACCGGGCAGCGGACGCCGGCCTTGCGCGCCTGGGTCAGGGTCTCGAGCCCGGACAGGCCGGGCATGACCATGTCCAGCAGGACCACGTCGGCGCCGCCGCCCTTGATCAGGCGGTCCAGCGCCTCCTCGCCGTTCTCGGCGTGGACGACGGCGAAGCCCTCGCGGTCGAGCACCGCCTGCACCAGCCGGCGCTGGGTCGGATCGTCGTCGACGACGAGCACGGTCTTGGCCATGGAGCCACCCTCTTGTTCACCTGATCGGCCGGACCTCGTTGAGGCGGGTCTGGCTCGTTTCGGCACAAGGCTAGGCCGTGACCGGTGAAGATCGGGTTTAAGGCGCGGGGGCGGCGCTCGCGAAGGCCGAGGCGGTCTCGCAGTCCCGGTCGGCCGAGAAGCCGGCGCGCTGGTCGCCGATCAGCAGATCGGGCCAGCGGGCCGGGGCGGCGACGCCTTCGGCCAGCAACTGGCCGGCCGAGGGGACGCTGTCGGACCGGTCGCACGGCGCGGTGACGCTGTAGGTCCCGACCTTGACCCAGCTTTCGCCGGCCCGGGCGAAGACCCGCAGATGGGCGCCGTTGCCAATGGCCAGCAGCACCTCCTCGGCGCCGTCGCCGTCCAGGTCGCGGGCGGCCGCGGTGCACGGCGAGCGGTCGATGCAGGCCCCCAGCTCGTTGGCCCGTCCCACGATGCGATCGGGGAAGCCCTCGGGCAGGGCTGCGCCGTCGGGGCGCACATCGATCACCGGGGCCGGGGCGTCGGGCTCGGGCCGGCGGGCGGCCCAGCGGCTGTCCAGGGCGTTGGCCTCGCGCGCCCGGCGGGCGATTTCGGGGTTGGTCGAACGGGTCAGGCGGGTCAGGGCGCGCTGGCCGTGGCGGCCGGAGTCGAACTTGAGGAAGGCGTAGTCGAACTGTTCCGCCGAAACGGCGCCGCTTTGCAGGCGGGCCAGCTGGTTGTCGACCGACAGGCGCCGGGGGTCGGCCAGCGGGCTGAACAGGGCGAGGGTGACGGCGACCATCAGCACCGCGGCGGCGATGTTGGTGCGCTCCAGCGGCTGCATCCAGTCGCCGGGACGCAGGGGCGACAGGGCGTAGCCGGCGGCATGGACGGCGCCCACGGCGGTGCAGGCCACGGCGATAATCCGGTCCGGGGTCAGGCCGTGCTGGCCGATGCGCAGGGTCAGGCCCCAGGCGGCGATGCCGACCAGCGGCACCAGCAGCACCGCGGCGATGCGCACGGCCCAGCGCAGGGACAGCGGCGGCAGGTTCTCCGCCTCGCCGTCCTGATAGGCGGCGTTGATCAGCAGGATCAGGGCGCCGGTGGCGGCCAGCACCAGGGCGGTGGCGCTGCCGGTCTCCCACAGGCCGTCCAGGCCGGTGAAGGGCAGGGCGGCGAGGAAGCCGAAGGCCAGCACCGTCATCACCGGCAGCAGCCACGACAGCAGCATCAGGGCGACCAGGCGAACGCCGCGGATCAGGCCGTCGCGCACGTCGGTCAGGTGCACGGCCAGGGCGAAGACGACGCAGGTCACCGGAATCCAGAACCAGTCGTGACGGATCAGATCCTCGAGGAAGCTGAGGCCGATGACCCGGAACAGGGCCGCGCCGAGGAACAGGATGATCCAGAACACGCCGGTGAAGCCCAGCGACAGGGCCAGTTGCACCCCAGCCTTCCAGGTGGTGTCGAAATAGGCGGCGTACGGCGCCAGCAGTCGCCGGGCGCGGTCGGCCGGGGCGATCAGGTGGTGCGCGACGAACAGGGCCGCGGCGCTGACGAACAGCAAAAGCGGCGTCGGGAACGGCAGTTCGCCCTGGCCCGGGGACTGCTGACTGACGTCATACCAGCCGAGGAAGGCCAGCACGGCGGCGGCGGCGATGCTCCAGACCAGCAAGGTGCGGCCGCGCAGGCGCCCGACCCCCGCCAGCAGCAGGACGGGGACGAAGGCGGCGATCAGCAGCAGGGGCGCGAAGGTCAGCGAGTCCGCGCCCGGCCATCCCGGGCCATCAGCGGCCCTGTGCAGGGCGAACAGCGCCAGGCCCTGGACCAGGCCGATGGCCAGCCGGATCAGGCCGAGGCGGCGGGTCGGGGGCGCGGTTTCCGGCGCGGGATCGTCGACGACGTCGGTCATTGGCTTGGCACTCCCGCGCCCATCTGACCCCAAAGCGCCGGTCTGGGGAAGCCGCGGCGTTGCGCCGGGGCGTCCGGCACCCCACAACCGGGGTCATGAACGCGCCCTTCAAGACCGACCCGACCGCCGACGCTCCGCTGTGGGACCTGTCCGATCTGTACGCCTCGCGCGAGGATCCGAGAATCGCCGCCGATCTGGAGGCCGGGCGGGAGCTGACGGTGCGGCTGAAGGCGCTGGAGGGCCGGCTGGAGGCGGCCGCGCGGGAGCCGCAGACGCTGGGCCGGCGGCTGGACGAGGCGATCAGTCTTCTGGAGCAGGCGACCGACCGGCTGGGGGCCCTGGCCGCCTACGCCATGCTGCAGGCCTCGACGGCGCGCCAGGATGCGGCGGCGGCGGCGTTCGAGGCGGATATCCAGGCGAAGGTCAGTCTGATCGGCGCCGACACCCTGTGGCTGACGCTGGAGATCAACCGGCTGGACGACGCGGCGCTGGAGGCGGCGCTGGCCGCCGCGCCCGAGGCGGCCCGCTGGGGGCCGTGGCTGCGGCGGGTGCGGGCCAACCGGCCGCACGAGCTGTCGCCGGAACTGGAGCGCTTCGTGGCCGAGCGGGCCCCGGCGGCCGGCCAGTGGTCGCGCCTGTTCGACGAGACCCTGGCGGCGCTGCGGGTCAAGGCGGGCGACGAGACCCTGACCCTGAGCCAGACCCTGACCCGGCTGTCCGATCCGAAGGCCGAGCGTCGGCGCCAGGCGGCCGAGGGGCTGACCGGCGCCCTGGCCGAGCGCGCGCCGGTGCTGGCCCTGAGCCTGAACACCGTGGCCCAGGAAAAGCAGCTGGAGGACCGCTGGCGGCGGTTCGCCGATCCGGCCGCCTCGCGCCACCTGGCCAACGAGGTCGACGCCGAGTCGGTCGAGGCCATGGTGGCGGCGGTGACCGAGGCCTATCCGCGCATCTCGCACCGGTATTACGCCCTGAAGGCCAGGGCGATGGGCCGCGAGCGGCTGGATCACTGGGATCGCAACGCGCCGATCGAGACGCGGGCGCCGCGCGGCTTCGACTGGGCCCAGGGCCGGCAGATGGTGCTGGAGAGTTTCGCCGATCTGGGCCCCGAGTTCGCCGACCTGGCCCGCGGCTTCTTCGACCGGCCGTGGATCGACGCGCGGCCGCGGGCGGGCAAGCAGTCGGGGGCCTAAGCCCAGCCGGTGAACGCCGACCGGCACCCCGATGTGTTGCTGAACTGGATGGGCGAGCGGCGCGACGTGCTGACCCTGGCGCACGAGCTGGGCCATGCGGTGCACCAGACGCTGGCGGCGCCGGCCGGGACCCTGCTGGCCGACACGCCGCTGACCCTGGCCGAGACGGCCTCGATCTTCGCCGAGGGCCTGACCTTCGACCGCCTGCTGGCCACCGCGCCGGCGGCCGAGCAGCGCGGGCTGCTGGCCGGGCGGATCGAGGACGGGCTCAACACCGTGGTCCGACAGATCGCCTTTCACCGGTTCGAGACCCGGTTCCACGCCGAGCGCGCCCAGGGCGAGGTCGGGGCCGCGCGGCTGGGCGAAATCTGGCTGGAGGAGATGGGCGCCAGCCTGGGCCCGGCGGTGACGCTCAACGAGGGTTACGAGCACTGGTGGGGCTATGTCAGCCACTTCGTGCACGCGCCGTTCTACGTCTACGCCTACGCTTTCGGGGACCTGCTGGTGGCGGCGCTGATGGAGAAGCGGGCCGAGGACCCGGCCGGGTTCGCGCCGCTGTACCGTCAGCTGCTGGCCGGCGGCGGCGCGCGGACCTACGTCGAAGCCCTGGCGCCGTTCGGCCTGGACCCGCGCGATCCGGCCTTCTGGACCATCGGCTGTCGCCGGCTGGAGCGGCTGGTCGACCAGTTCGAGGCGGCCGGATGATCGCGGCGCCACGCCGCGCTTGAGCCCGGCAAACTCGCCGCTATAGTCCCGCCCGAAATCCACCCGAGACGGAGACCGCCCGCATGGCCGGCGCCCACAGCGAACACAAAGACGCCTATGAGCACGGCTCCATGGACGTCACCGAGCAGGTCAAGACCTTCAAGCTGTTCGCCGGCCTGATGACGTGGAACGCCTATGCGTTCGCGATCATCGTGCTGTTCCTGACCGTGTGGTTCATGCCCGGCGGATCGTTCCTGCCGGCCCTGATCAGCGCCGCGGTGGCGGCCGCCGCCGGCTGGTGGTTCCTGCGCAGGAAGCCGGCCGGCCACTAGGCGCCGTCGCGCCGATCAGCCTCGCCTTTACGGGCCTTTCTGAAACGTCCTAACCTCCCCTGACCGAAGACAGGTTGGGGAGAGTCGCTTGGCCGTCGCCATCGCAGTCACCCGCGAGCGCCGCGACGGCGAGCCGCGCTGCGCCGTCACGCCTGAAACGGTGAGGAAGCTGACCGCCCTGGGCGCGACGGTGACGGTCGAGGCCGGAACCGGCGCCGGTTCGTCGATCGACGACGCGGCCTATGCCGAAGCCGGCGCGACGGTGGCGCGGGACCTGAAGGCGGTGCTGGCCGGCGCCGACATCCTGTTGAAGGTGCGCGGGCCCACCGCCCAGGAGATCAGCGCCCTGAAGCCCGGGGCGGTGGTGGTCGCCCTGCTGGACGCCTGGCGCGACAAGGACGCCGTCGCGGCCCTGAGCGGCGCGGCCCTGGCCGCCTTCGCCATGGAGTTCGTGCCGCGCATCACCCGGGCGCAGGTGATGGACGCCCTGTCGTCGCAGGCCAACCTGGCCGGCTACCGGGCGGTGATCGAGGCGGCGTACGCCTACGGCAAGGGCTTCCCGATGATGATGACGGCGGCCGGGACGGTGGCCGCCGCCAAGGTGTTCGTCATGGGCGCGGGGGTGGCGGGGCTGCAGGCCATCGCCACGGCGCGGCGTCTGGGCGCGGTGGTCACCGCCACCGACGTGCGGCCGGCGTCGAAGGAGCAGGTCGAGTCGCTGGGGGCCAAATTCGTCGCCGTCGAGGACGAGGAGTTCAAGGCGGCCGAGACCGCCGGCGGCTACGCCAAGCCGATGTCGGCCGAATACCAGGCCAAGCAGGCCGAACTGACCGCCGCCCACATCGTCAAGCAGGACGTGGTGATCACCACGGCCCTGATCCCGGGGCGGCCGGCTCCGCGACTGGTCACGGCGGCGCATGTGGCCTCGATGAAGCCCGGGTCCGTCATCGTCGACCTCGCCATCGACAACGGCGGCAACGTCGAGGGGGCCAAGCCGGGCGAAGTGGTCACCACCGCCAACGGGGTGAAGATCGTCGGCTGGACCAACATGGCCGGCCGCATCGCCGCCGACGCCTCGGCCCTTTACGCGCGCAACCTGGCGGCTTTCGTCGGCCTGCTGGTCAGGGACGGCGCCCTGACCGTCGATCTGGAGGACGAGATCCTCAAGGCGGCCGTCGTCACCCACGGCGGAG
>CAZQBJ010000043.1:0-13394 GCA_964591465.1 uncultured Brevundimonas sp. | reverse complement strand
GCTGCTGCAGGTCGCCCAGGAGCTGGAGCGCATCGCGCTGTCGGACGAGTACTTCATCGAGCGCAAGCTGTACCCGAACGTCGACTTCTATTCGGGCATCACCCTGTCGGCCATGGGCTTCCCGACCACCATGTTCACCGTGCTGTTCGCCCTGGCGCGCACGGTCGGCTGGATCGCCCAGTGGCAGGAGATGATGGAGGATCCGTCGCAGAAGATCGGCCGTCCGCGTCAGCTGTACACCGGTCCGACCCAGCGCGACTACGTGCCGTTCGACAAGCGCGGCTGACCCCCGCGCCTCAGCGGCGCGACACCACCTTCAGCACCGCCTCGGCGGCGGCCTCGGACGGATCGGGGCCGCCGACGCCCAGCTGCGCCAGGGCCGCCGTCTGGCGCGCGGCCTGGTCCGCCCGCGCGCGCGGATCATCCAGCAGGGGCGCAAGCGCGCCGGCCAGGGCCTCGGGCGTGGCCGCGTCCTGCAGGAACTCCGGAGCGATCATCTCGCCGGCGGCGATGTTGAACAGGGTGACGAAGGGCGTCGTCACCATGCGGCGCACCAGGGCGTAGCTCAGCCCGTCCAGCCGGTAGGCGACGACCATCGGCGTCCCGGCCAGGGCCAGCTCGTTGGCCACCGTGCCGCTGGTCGCCAGGGCGGCGTCGGCGGCGACCATGGCGTCGCGCTTGTCCTGTTCGGCGACCAGGTGCGCGCGGAACGGCCAGCTCGCGACATGGGCGGCCACGTCCGCGGCCACCGACTCGGCCGCCACGACGGCGACCGTCAGGCCCGGTCGCGCGGCCTTCAGCCGCGCCGCCGCCTGCTCGAACACCGGCGTCATCCGCCGGATTTCCGACGGCCGGCTGCCGGGCAGGATCAACAGCAGCGGATCGTCCGCCCCCAGACCCAGCCGGGTGCGGAAACCGTCCCGGTCGGCGTCGGAGAAACCCTTGTGCAGGGCCATGGAGCCGACCACGGTCGTCGGCAGCCCCTCGCGTTCGAACCACGGCGCGTCGAACGGGTACAGGGCCAGCAGGTGATCGACGCTCCGGGCCAGCACCCCGGCCCGCTGCGGCCGCGAGGCCCACACCTGCGGCCCGACGTACTTGATCAACGGCAGGTCCGGCATCGCTTCACGCAGCGCCTGGGCCACCCGGATGGTGTAGCCCCAGCTGTCGATCAGCACGGCCGCGTCCGGCTGTTCGCGGCGGGCCAGCGCGACCGCGTCGCGGACCCGGCGCCGCACCCGTCGCCAGGCCAACAGCCCCTCGATCCAGCCGACGATCGACAGCTCGCGGATATCGAACGGGCTGGCGACGCCCGCTTCGGCCATGCGCGGACCGCCGACGCCGACGAACCGCACGCCCTCCCCCAGCCTTCCCTTCAGGGCCCGGGCCAGGCCTGCGCCGAGGATGTCGCCCGACGGCTCGGCCGCGACCAGCATCACCGTCAGCGGCCGGCTCATGGCGCCGGCTCGCCCCAGACGAACAGACCCAGCCGGTCAGCGGTCTCGCGGATCGCCGCCGGGTCGATCAGGATCAGACCGCCCGCCTCGCCGGCGACCCCGGCCAGCCCTGCCCGCGCGGCCCGCTCGATGGTGCCCGGACCGATCACCGGCAGGTCGACGCGGCGGTCCTGGACCGGCATGGGCGCCTTGGACAGCGCGCCGCAAGGCTCGCCGCCGCCGCGCAAGGCCAGCGGCAGGCCCGCGACCCGATCCAGCATGGCGTCGGTGTTCTCCTGCGCCTCGACCGCCAGCACCAGCCCGCGGCAGACCACGGCCCCCTGACCGATCTCCATGCGCCCCGTGGTGCGGGCGACGTCCAGCGCCTTGCGCAGGTCGGCCAGGTCCGCCTCGCCCGGCGCGTGGGCGCCCAGGGCGCCGGCCGGCAGGGTCTCGCCGCCCATCACCTCGTCGGCCCCCTCGACCCGGAAACCGGCCTGTTCGAACACCGACAGCACCTTGCGCAGCAGGGCTCCGTCGCCGCCGACCGCCGCGGCGATCAAACCCGGCAGCACGGCCGCGCCCTTGGCGTCGGTGCGGAATTTGCGGAAATCCGGCCGGTTCACGTAGCCGGCGAAACAGACGCTGTCGCAGCCGGCGGCCTTCAGGCTCTGGATGATCCGGCCGAACTCGCCCATCGAGGCGTCGATGCCTTCGTAGCGGGCCAGCACCGGCTCGGCGAAGTCGCTCAGCCGCACGACGAACAGCGGCCGCCCCTCGGCCTCGCACCGTCGCGCCACCGCCACCGGAAGGCCGCCGCCGCCCGCGATCAGCCCCAGCCGTCCCGCCATGCTCAAGCCTCGGGCAGGCACAGCGGCCGGCGTCCGCCGGCCCGGATGAACTCGACGATCTGCCGGATCTCGGGCAGGTCGGCCCCGGCGACCTCGGCCCGGGCCAGCCGGTCCTCGAACACCCCCTCGCCCTCGAACAGGTCGCGATAGGCGCCCAGCAGCCGGCGCAGCTGGTCCTTGCCGTAGCCCTTGCGCTTGAGCCCCACGAGATTCAGCCCGTGCAGCCGCGCGTGATTGCCCCACGCCGAGCCGTAGGGGATCACGTCGCGGGTCACGGCGGCCAGCCCGCCGACCATGGCCCCGGCGCCGACCCGGCCGAACTGGTGCACGGCGCTCAGCCCGCCCAGGAACACCCGGTCGCCGATCTCGGCGTGGCCGCCCAGGGTGGCGTTGTTGGCGAAGGTCACGTGGTCGCCGACCACGCAGTCGTGGCCCACGTGGGCCCCGGTCATGAACAGGCACCCCGCCCCGATGCGGGTGACGCCGCCGCCCTGCGGCGTGCCGCGGTTCAGGGTGACGTGCTCGCGGATCTGGTTGTCCGGCCCGATCTCCAGCCGGGTCGGCTCGCCCTTGTAGCCGCCGTGCTGCGGCGCGCCGCCGACCACGGCGAACGGCCCGATCACCGTGCGGGCGCCGACCCGGGTGTCGCGCTCGACCACCACATGGGCCCCCAGGCGCACCCCGGCCTCCAGCGTCACGCCCGGGCCGACCAGCGACCACGGGCCGATCTCCACGTCCCGACCGATCTCGGCCGTGGCGTCGATCACCGCGGTCGGATGAATGCTCATGCCGGCGTCTCGACCACCATGGCGGCGAACTCCGCCTCGGCCGCCAGCTTGTCGTCGACGAACGCCTCGCCGCGGAATTTGAACAGGTCGCCGCGGTGCCGCACCACCTGCACCGGCATGCGCAGCACGTCCCCCGGCCGCACCGGCCGGCGGAAGCGGACCCCGTCGACCGACATGAAGAAGATGGTCTTGCCGGTCACGTCGGCGTCCAGCGACTTGGACATCAGCACCGCGCCGGTCTGGCCCAGGGCCTCGACGATCAGCACCCCGGGCATCACCGGATTGCCGGGAAAGTGGCCCTGGAAGAACGGCTCGTTGGCCGTGACGTTCTTGATCCCGACGATCGATTCGTGCGGCCGGTAGGCCTCGGCCCGGTCGACCAGCAGGAACGGATAGCGGTGCGGAATCCGTTTCAGCACCTCGGCGAAATCGATCGCCCCGCCGGTCTGGTCGGCCTCACTCATCGGTCTCGCCTTTCGTTCGCGCCCGCGCCTGTTTGGCCACCCAGGCCGTCTCGCGCAAGAACCGTCGCAGCGGTCGGGCCGGATATCCCGACCAGGTCTCCCCGGCCGGCACGTCGCTGAGCACCGATGCGGCCGCCGCCACGCGCGCCCCCTCGCCCACCCGGCGATGGTCGGCCACCCCCGCCTTGCCGCCGAAGATCACCCCGTCCCCGACCACGGTGGAGCCGGAAATGCCGACGTGCGCGGCGATCAGGCAATTGCGCCCGATCCGCACATTGTGGGCGATCTGCACCAGATTATCGATCCGCGCGCCCTCGCCGATCACCGTGTCGGCGAACGCCCCCCGGTCGACGCAGGTGTTGGCTCCGATGCTGACGTCGTCCTGGATGATCACCCGGCCCAGCTGGGGCACGTCCACCGTGCCGCGGGCCGACGGGGCGACGCCGAAGCCCGCCTCGCCGATCACCACCCCGGCCGAGAGCCGCACCCGGTCGCCGATCAGGGCGAAGCCGACCACAGATCCCGGCCCGATCTCGCCGTCGCGGCCGATGCACACGCCCGGGCCGATCACCGCATTGGGGCCGATGCGGGTCCCGCGCCCGATCCGGGTTCCCGCGGCCACCACCGCGCCAGGCCCGATCTCGACCCCGTCCTCCAGCTGCGCCTGCGGATGGACGCCGCCGGGGCCGCTGAAGCCGATCGGCCGGTACAGGCGCGCGGCCGTCCGGGCCCACAGGGCCTGCGGTTCGGACGAGACGATCACCGCCGCGGCCGCCGGCGCGTCGGCCGCCGAGGCGGGCGGCACGATCAGGGCTCCGGCGCGGCTGGCGCGCAGGGCGGCGGCGTGCTTGCGGTCGTTGAGAAAGCCGATCGCGCCCTCGTCCGCTTCGGACAGGGGCGCGACCGCGTGGATCAGGGCGTCCGGATCGCCCCGGGCCAGCTCGCCGCCGCCAAGGGCGACGATCTGGGCCAGGGACAGGGGCGCCCGGGTTTCGAAAAAGCGGGGATCGGCCATGCCGCGCCGCCGCGGCCGATTACTGCGCCGGCTGGGCGGGCGGGGTCATGCGGCCGAAGCTGAGCGACGGCAGCGCCTGGTTCAGGCGCTGGATCACCAGGTCGGTGATGTCCATGGCCGGGTTCAGCACATAGACGCTCTCCCGGTCCAGCAGCAGGCCGCAGCCGCGCTCCTGATAGACCTGCACGATGATCGGATCGACCGCCGTGGCGATGGCCAGCATCTGCTGCTGCTGGGTGTAGGCCAGCTCGACCTGACGGGTCTGCTCCAGCTGCTGCAGCTCGCGGACGCGCTGCTGCAGGGCCTGGGCGCGCTGCTGCTGCTCGGCCTGCGGAATGGTCTGGGCGCCGGCCTGCAGGGCCTGCAGCTCGGTGTTGATGGCGTCCGAGTACGGCTGCAGCTCGGTGCGGACCTGCTGGCCGATGGCCTGCATGCCGGACTGGACCGACTGGCCCACGGTCGACTGCGCCATCAGGCGGGCGTTGTGATAGACGCACACGCCCGGGATCACCGGACCGGGGTTTTGCGGCGGAGGCGTCTGGGCGCCGGCGGCGGAGGCCGACACGGCGAGGACGGCGAGCGCGCCGAGGATCGTGTTTCGCATAAATCGAGGCCTTTAGAACTGGGTTGAAGTGGAGAACCGGAAGGCTTCGGTCTCGTCGTAGTCCTCCTTGGCGAGGACGTGGCTGAGATCGAACCGGATGGGACCCATCGGCGAGCGCCAGTGGATGCTGATCCCCGCCGAGGCGCGGAGCGACAGGTCGTCAAGGATGTTCGGGTCCGGCAGGCCGGACGAGGTCAGGGTGAACCGGTCGTCCAGCACGCCCAGGGTGCCGACGTCGGCGAAGATCGAGGTACGGATGCCGTATTCCTCGGGCAGGCCGTTGGGCACGGTCAGTTCGACGGTGCCGATGGCGTAGAAATTGCCGCCCAGGGCGTCGTTGGTCATGGCGTCGCGCGGACCCATGCCGGCCGTCTCGAAGCCGCGGAAGCTGTTGCCGCCCTTGAAGAAGCGGTCGTTGATCCGCACCGCGTCGCCGTTCCAGCCGTTCACATAGCCGACGTGGCCTTCGAGGCTGACGACCCAGTCGGGGGTGAAGCCCCAGTACCAGTTGGCGTCGAGCTCGGTCTTGAGGAAGTTCACGTCGCCGCCGATGCCGGCCAGGTCCTGGCGCAGGTTGCCGCTCCAGCCGCGGGTCGGACGGATCGGGTCGTTGCGCCGGTCGATCAGCAGGGTGTAGCCGGCCGAGGAGTTCACGTTCTCGCCAACCTGTTCGCACAGGGCGCGCGAACCGGTGCCCAGGCAGTAGTTGGTCGGCACGATGATCTCGTCGTTGCGCAGGAAGTAGCGCGTCGACAGCAGGGTGTTGCCGTTGATCGGCCACGACAGGCGGATGCCGGCGCCGGTCGACTGGTAGTCGAACGACGACTCGCTCTGGAAGTCGTAGCGCGAGTGGAAGATGTCGAAGCCGGCCCGCAGATCGCGGCCCATGAATTTCGGCTCGGTGAAGCGGAAGTCGATCTGCTGGCGCAGCGAGCCCCACTCCAGTCGGGCGACCAGGTTCTGGCCGCGGCCGCGGAAGTTGCGCTCCGAGACGCCCAGGTTGACCACGAAGGCGTCGACCGAGCTGAAGCCGGCGCCGATCGACAGCTCGCCGGTCGGCTGTTCGGTCACCGCGACCTGCAGCACGCTGCGGTCCGGCGCGCTGCCGGGCTGTTCGGTGATCTCGACGTCCGAGAAGAAGCCCAGGGCGCGGATGTTGTTGCGCGACCGGTCGATCAGCGCCCGGTTGAAGGCGTCGCCCTCGACCAGCATCAGCTCGCGGCGGATTACCGGGTCGATGGTCCGGGTGTTGCCGACCACGTCGATGCGCTCGACATAGACCCGCTCGCCCTCGCGCACGTCGAACGACACGTCGACCGTGCGGGTCTCGGGGTTGGCCTGGTAGTTCGGCCGGATGTCGACGAAGGCGTAGCCCGCCGCCCCGGCGGCGAAGGTCAGGACGTCGACCGCCGACTCGATCTTGTCGCTTTCATAGAGCTGGCCGCTGCGGATCGGCACCAGCATCTGCAGGAACTCGGGGTTCAGGCGATCGGACTGGGTGGTGACGCTGATCTCGCCGAAATTGTACTGGACCCCCTCGTCCACCGTCAGGGTGATGGCGAAGTCGTCCTGGCTGGGCGACAGCTCGGCGATGGCCGAGACCACGCGGAAGTCGTAGTAGCCGCGGTTGGTGTAGAACGACCGCAGCTGCTCGCGATCATACTCCAGCCGGTTCGGGTCGTAGTTGTCGCTGGAACTGAACAGCCGCCACCAGCGCGACATCTTGGTGACCATGACGTCGCGCAGGTCGCCGTCCGAGAACACCTCGTTGCCGAGGAAATTGATGCTGCGCACGCCGGTCGACGGGCCTTCGTCAATCTCGAACACCAGGTCGACGCGGTTCTGCTCCAGCTGGACGATCTTCGGCGTCACGGTGGCCGCGATGCGCCCGGACAGCCGGTACAGCTCGACGATGCTCTGGACGTCCTGCTGCACGCGCGACCGGGTGAAGATGCCGCGCGGCCGGACGGTGACCTCCTCGCGCAGCTTGTCCTCGGCCATGGCGCTGTTGCCCTCGAAGACAACCTGGTTGATCACCGGGTTCTCCACGACCTGCACCAGCAGATCGCCGTTGGGCTGCAGGCCGATCTGGACGTCGGCGAACAGGTCGGTGCGGTACAGGGTGCGCACCGCCACATCGAGGACCACCGGATCGACCGTGTCGCCCGGCTGGATCGGCAGGTAGGACAGGATCGTCGTCTGGTCGATCCGCTGGTTGCCCGAAACCATGATCCGGTTGGCCACGCCCACGTCCTGGGCGCGCGCCTCGGCCGCGTTCATCGGCTCGGGCTGGATGTCCGGCGCGGCCGTGGCCGTCTGCGCCCAGGCCGGCGAGGCCAGGCTCGCGGCGATGGTCAGGGCTGCGAGGCTGATGCAGGCGTCCATGCGGCGGGACGCGCTGGAACGGACGCAGGGTGTGTTTTGTGTCATGCGAAAAACCATCGGCGGGCAGCGGCGGCTCAGGAAACGAGCCCGCCGAGGAAATCGAGGACGCTCAGCTTTTGCAGATCGTTCCAGGTCGCGAACAACATCAATCCCACCAGCAAAGCAAGACCGACGCGATATCCGGCCTCCTGAACCCGCGCCCCCAGAGGCCGCCGCGCCACAGCCTCGTAGGCGTAGAACACGAGATGGCCGCCGTCCAGAACCGGGACAGGAAGCAGATTAAGGAAACCAATCCCGACCGAAAGAAGGCCGGCCAGGGTCAGCAGCGACAGGACCAGTCGCTGCGCGGCCAGGCCGACATCCTCGACCCCCTCCACAGCCGCCCCGGCGACCGCGCCGGAGGCCTGGGCGATTCCCAGCGGACCGCTCAGCTGGTCGCCTGATTCCCGGCCGGTGAATATCCGCTTCAGATAGGTGATGGTGGTGTCCAGGATGCCGAAGGTCTGGCCGACCCCGACGCCGACCGCCTCGATCGGGTTGTACCGCTTGCGCAGGATGTCCTCCGCGGCGGTGCTCGAACCCAGGCCCAGATAGCCCATGCGCATGGTCGAGCCGTCGATCCGGTTGGCCACCTCGCGCGGCGCCGGCGTGGCGACCAGCTGAAGTTCGGTTCCGTCCCGCTCGACCGTGAAGCGGATCGGATCGCCGGCCCGCATCATCACGTGCTGGGCCAGGTCCGGCCATTCGTTGATCCGCCGGCCGTCGGCCCGTTCGATCAGGTCGCCCGGCAGGAAGCCGGCCGCGGCCGCCGGGCTGTCCGGCTCGACCGAGCCGACCCGCGGCTTGACGATGATCATCTCGCCCGCGACCAGGGTCAGGCCGGTGAAGATGACGATGGCGAGGGCGAAATTGGCCATCGGCCCGGCCAGCACCACCAGGGCCCGCTGCCAGACCGGCTTGAAGTGGAAATAGTCCCGCTCGGCGCCGGCCCCCTCCTCGGCGATGATTTCCGAGCGCAAGGCCTCGAGTCCGCGCTTGTCCGGAACGCTGGAGGCGTCCACGTCGCCCGAGAATTTCACGTAGCCGCCCAGCGGCAGCCAGGCCAGGCGCCACTCGATGCCGTGCTTGTCGGTGCGCGAGACGATCGACTTGCCGAAGCCGATGGAGAACCGGTCGACGCGGATGCCGAACAGACGCGCGACGGCGAAGTGGCCCAGCTCGTGGATGGTGACGACCAGGGTCAGGACCAGCAGGAACGGGATGATGTATCCCAGGGCCTGGCCTACGAAGCTCAGCATGCAGTCCTACGCCTTTCCACCGCTCAGGCGGCCCGGGCCCGTTGCGCGACGACCGTGGTCGCCACACGCCGGGCCTCGGCGTCCACCTCGAGGGCGATTTCGCAGGCGACGCCCGCCCCTCTCGCGGCCGCGCCCGAGCCCATTCTTGCGAGGGTTTCGGACGCAACCATGGCAATATCAAGAAAGCCTATACGGCGGTCAAGAAAGGCGTGGACCCCGACCTCGTTGGCGGCGTTGAACACCGCCGGGCTCCAGCCGCCGGCCTGCAGGGCCCCGCGGGCCAGCTCCAGGGCCGGGAACCGCTCCGGATCGATGGCCTCGAAGGTCAGCTGGGCCTGGGCCGCCAGATCCAGCTTGGGCGCCGGCCACGGCAGCCGGTCCGGCCAGGCCAGGGCGTAGGCGATCGGGGTGCGCATGTCCGGCGGGCCCAGCTGGGCCAGGGTCGAGCCGTCGACGTACTCGACCAGGCTGTGGATGATCGACTGAGGGTGGACCACCACATCGACCTGTGACGGCGCCATGCCGAACAGATAGGCCGCCTCGATCATCTCCAGGCCCTTGTTGGCCATGGTGGCGCTGTCGATCGAGATCTTGGCCCCCATGCTCCAGTTGGGGTGGGCCACCGCCTGCTCGGGCGTCACCGAGGCCATCTCGGCGCGCGAGAACGACCGGAACGGCCCGCCCGAGGCGGTCAGGATGATCCGGGCCACCCGCTCGGGCCGGTCGCCGGCAAATACCTGGAAGATCGCCGAATGCTCGGAGTCGACCGGGATCACCGCCCCGCCCGCCGCACGCGCCCGCTCCAGCAGGGCCGGGCCGCAGCACACCAGGCTTTCCTTGTTGGCCAGGGCCAGGGTCGCGCCGCTGCCGGCCGCCGCCCACGCCGGGCGCAGGCCCGCGGCGCCGACGATCGCGGCCATGATCCAGTCGGCCGGCCGGCCGGCGGCCTCGGCGATGGCGTCCGGCCCCGCGGCGACCTCGACGTCCAGCCCGGTGACCGCCTCGCGCAGCGTCTCCAGCCGCCCGGGGTCGGCGGTGACCACCAGCCGCGGCCGCCAGCGCCGGGCCTGGGCCGCCAGCAGCGCGATGTTCGACGAACCGGTCAGGGCCTCGACCTCGAACTTGCCCGCCCCCACGGCCTCGGCCTGGGCCATCAGGTCCAGGGTCGAGACCCCGACCGAACCGGTCGATCCCAGCACCGTGACTCGGCGGGTCAGCATCAGCCCGCGCCCCCGTAAAGACCGGCCAGCAGGCGTGCGGCGGCCACCGCCACCACGGCGAACATCAGCCCGTCGACCCGGTCCAGCAGACCGCCGTGGCCCGGGATAAGATTGCCCGCGTCCTTGACCCCGTAGCGCCGCTTGAGCGCCGATTCCCACAGGTCCCCGGCCATGGTCGCGCCGGCCGCGATCAGGCCCAGCAGCCCGCCCCAGACGGCGGTCAGCGGCCCCAGATCCAGCCAGGCGGCGGCCACGGCGCCGGCGACCGCCCCGGCGGCCAGGCCGCCGAGAAATCCGGACCACGTCTTGTTGGGCGAGAACCGCGGCCACAGGCGCGGGCCGCGCACCAGGCTGCCGGTCACATAGGCCATGATGTCGGCCGCCCAGGCGACGGCGAACAGCAGCACCGCCCAGCCCAGGCCGTCCGGCGACATGCGCAGCCACACCAGCAGCACGCAGGGCCAGCCGATGTACAGCGCCCCGTAGGCGGCATCGAGCGTCGAGGCGCGAATGGCGCGGGCGAACAGGGCCGCGCAGACCGAGCCGAACACCAGCAGCACCAGCCCCAGCCCCAGTTCGCCCGAATAGGTGGCGAAGATGGCCGCCAGGATGGCCACCCCGACGGCCATGCCGATGCGGTTGGGCGCGGCCGGCTCGCTGATCAGTCCCCACTCGATGGCCAGCAGGGCGGCGGCCACGCTCATCAGCACCAGGAACCACGGCCCGCCGGCCCAGGTGGCCAGAATCGCCGCCGGGGCGATGACGATCGCCGAGGCCGTCCGCAGTCCGATCTCGCGCGGGCGCAAGACGCTCAGCCCGCCAGCACGTCGGCGGCCTCGACGGCCCCGAAACGCCGCTGGCGGCCCCGGTATTCCTCGACCGCCTCGGCCAGGGCCGCGGGGCCGTAGTCCGGCCACAGGATGTCCTGGAACACCAGCTCGGCATAGGCCGCTTCCCACAGCAGGAAGTTCGACAGCCGCCGCTCGCCGCTGGTGCGCACGATCAGGTCCAGCGGCGGGGCCCCGTGGGTCGACAGCAGGGCGCCGAAGGCCGCCTCGTCCAGCGCCGCCGGCGCCTGGCCGGCCAGCACCGCCTCGGCGTGCCGGCGCGCGGCCTCCACCAGATCGGCCCGGCCGCCGTAGTTGAACGCCACCTGCAGCAGGAACCGGTCGTTGTGCGCGGTGCGCGTTTCGGCCCGCTCGACGATCTGGCGGATGTCGGCCGGCAGGTTGGCCCGCCCGCCCAGCACGCGCAGCCGCACGCCCTCGCGCTCGAGCCGGTCCAGGTCGCTTTCCACATAAGCCCGGACCAGGCCCATCAGCTCGGACACCTCCTCGGCCGGGCGACGCCAGTTCTCGGTCGAGAAACCGAACACGGTCAGGCAGTCGACGCCCAGCGACGGCGCCGCCTCGACCGTCCGCTTGAGCGCCTTGACGCCCTCGCGGTGGCCCAGGGTGCGCGGCAGGCCGCGCCGACGCGCCCAGCGGCCGTTGCCGTCCATGATCAGGGCGACATGGCGCGGGCCGTCCGCTTCGCGCGCTGGCGTCATCGGGATCGAACCTCAGCTCCAGGGACCGGCGCGCCGGTCAAACCTGCATGATCTCAATTTCCTTGGCCTTCAGGGCTTCATCGACGCGCTTGATCGCCGCGTCGGTGTCCTTCTGGACCTCGGCTTCCATCTTCTTCTGTTCGTCCTGGCTGATCTCGCCCTTCTTCTCGGCGTCCTTCAGCGCGTCCATGGCGTCGCGGCGCACGTTGCGCACGGCGATGCGCTGCTGCTCGGCGTACTTGCCGGCCAGCTTGGCGATGTCGCGGCGGCGCTCCTCGGTCAGCGGCGGGATCGGGATCCGCAGGGTCGTCCCGTCGACCACCGGGTTCAGGCCCAGGCCGGCGTTGCGGATGGCCTTCTCGACCGACACCACCAGCCCCTTGTCCCACACATTGACCGAGATCATCCGCGGCTCGGGGACGCTGATCGCGGCCACGGCGGTCAGCGGCGAGGTCGAGCCATAGGCCTCGACCTGCACCGGATCGAGCAGGCCGGCGGACGCCCGGCCGGTGCGCAGGCCGGCGAACTCGTCCTTCAGGGCCGCCACCGCCTTGTCCATGCGGTCGCGATACGACTTGAGGTCGGGCTTGCTCATTCTCGGTCTCTTCTCGTTTGCCGTCTTATTCGCGTTCGAGCCGGTCTTCGGTGATCACCGTATGCGGCCCGCGGCCCATTAGCACGTCCTTGAGCGCGCCGGGGCGGCGGATGGAGAACACCACGATCGGAATTCCGTTCTCGCGCATCAGGCTGATGGCCGACGCGTCCATCACCCGCAGGTCGTTGGCCAGCACGTCCAGATAGCTCAGCCGGTCATAACGGGTGGCCGTCGGGTCCTTCTTCGGGTCGGCGGTGTAGACCCCGTCCACCGAGGTGCCCTTCAGCAGGGCGTCGCAGCCCATCTCGGCGGCCCGCAGGGCGGCCCCGGAGTCCGTGGTGAAGAACGGCGCGCCGACGCCGGCGGCGAAGATCACCACCCGGCCCTTCTGCAGGTGCCGCAGGGCCCGCCGGCGGATGTACGGCTCGCAGATGGTGTCCATCTGGATGGCCGACTGCACCCGGGTGTCGACGCCCAGGCGCTCCAGGGCGTTCTGCATGGCCAGGGCGTTCATCACCGTGGCCAGCATGCCCATGTAGTCGGCGCTGGCCCGCTCCATGCCGCGCGCGGCGGTCGACAGGCCGCGGAAGATGTTGCCCCCGCCGATGACCAGCGCCAGCTGCACGCCGGTCTCGACCACCTCCTTCACCTCCTGGGCGACGGCGTCGACGGTCTTCATGTCGATGCCGTAGCCCTGGTCGCCCATCAGCACCTCGCCGGAGACCTTGAGCAGCACCTTGCGGTATCGGGGCGCGGAAGCGTCGGCGGCGGACATGGACGGGGCTTTCGGGACAGGAGCGGGAATCGGTGGCGCAGCATAGACGAAGGGCGCGGCGGCCTTAAAGCCGCACGCGCCCTTCAAGCTATAGCCGTTTGCGGGCCGAGGTCGAACCTCAGGCGCCGCCGGTCATCGAGGCGACTTCGCTGGCGAAGTCCGGCGACTCCGTCTTCTCGACGCCCTCGCCCAGGGCCAGGCGCACGAAGCCGGTCAGCTTGAGCGACGGGACGCCCAGCTCCTTGCCGGTGTCGGCGACCAGCTGCTCGATGGTCTGGTCCGGGTTCATGACGAACGGCTGCTTGGTCAGCACCACGTCCTTCTGGAACTTGGCGATCTGACCGGCGACGATCTTTTCGATCATGTTCTCCGGGCGGCCTTCTTCCTTGGCCTTCTCGGTCAGCACGGCGCGCT
>CAZQBJ010000042.1:12077-13455 GCA_964591465.1 uncultured Brevundimonas sp. | reverse complement strand
CCCGACTATCCCGACCTGTCCGCCCGCGACGCCGACGCGGTGCGCTGGTGGGACGCCCAACACGCCAAGGCCAGCTGATCCCGATGACCCGACCCAACCGTCTCGCCCTGGGCGCCTACGGCGTCGCCGCCGCGATCATCGTGCTGGATCAGCTGAGCAAGGCCTGGATCCTGTACGGCCTGCACCTGCGCGAGGTCGGCCGGATCGAGCTGAGCCCGATCTTCGACCTGTCCTTCGTGCTCAACACCGGCGTCAGCTTCGGCCTGTTCAGCGGTGGCGAGGCCCGCTGGGCGCTGACCCTGTTCTCGATCGCGGTGGCGGTGGTCCTGGCCCTGTGGGTCCGCCAGGCGGACCGGCGGCTGTTCGCCGCCGCGGTGGCCCTGATCATCGGCGGCGCGCTCGGCAATGTGATCGACCGGATCCGTTTTGGCGGGGTGGTCGATTTCCTCGACTTCTCGGGCCTGATGTTCCCGTGGGTGTTCAATATCGCCGACAGCGCCATCTCGATCGGCGTGGCCCTGCTGCTGCTGGACAGCGTGCTGGCCGAGCGGCGCGAGAAGGTTGGCGAACGCGCTGAAAACGCGTAATCACGTCGGTGCGCCCGACTGCGGGCGGGGGGCGATGTCTGGAGCTATGGATTCGATGCGTAACAAGCCCGTCGCGACCCTTGGAGTGATCGCCGCCGCGGCGCTGGTCGTCAGCGGCTGCTCGACCATCCGCGAGAGCGTCGGCATGACCAAGGTGACCCCGGACGAGTTCCGCACCGTCGCCGTCGCGCCGCTGACCATGCCGCCCGAATACAGCCTGCGGCCGCCGGCCCCGGGCCAGCCGCGCCCGTCCGAACTGGCGCCCGACAGCGCCGCGCGCCAGATCCTGCTGGGTCAGCGCCAGTCCGTCACCCGCTCGGCCGGCGAGCAGATCCTGGTCGCCCAGGCCGGCGCCGCCCAGGCCGACCCGCTGGCCCGCTATGTCGTCGATGACGAGTTCGGCGACCTGGCGCACAAGGAGCGCAGCTTCGCCGACTATGTGATGTTCTGGCGCAACAACGAGCCGCGCACCCAGACCTCGGGCGAGATCGCGGTCGACCCGGCCACCGAAGCCCAGCGCCTGCAGACCCTGACCGGCGGCCAGGCCATCGTCATCCAGCGCGAAGGCCGCGGCGGCATCAAGCTGCCGGGCCTGTAGGACCGGCCGCCCCGCGCGGGCGTCCCTCCCCCATCCAGCTCGTCCACGCCCGGCCGCGGCGGCCGGCGGCGGCGATGATGCCTGCGGCGAAACCGGATAAGCTGCGACTCATGCCCATCCGCCGCCTCCGCCGCTGTCTTTCTTGCCCGCGTCCTTCCCGGCCTCCCGTGGGAGCTTGCGCTCAAGATCGAGT
>CAZQBJ010000042.1:0-12067 GCA_964591465.1 uncultured Brevundimonas sp. | reverse complement strand
GCGAGGTGGTCGAGCGGCCGGCCAGCGCGATCAAGGAGCTGGTCGAGAACGCCCTGGACGCCGGCGCCGCGCGGGTCGAGGTCCAGGCCGACGGCGGCGGGCTGAACCGCATCCTGGTGGCCGACGACGGCAAGGGCATTTCGGCCGAGGAGCTGCCGATCGCCATCGAGCGGCACGCGACCTCCAAGCTGGAGCCGGACGACGCCGGGGACGTGGACCTGCTGCGCATCTCCACCCTCGGATTTCGCGGCGAGGCCCTGCCCTCGATCGGTTCGGTCGCCCGCCTGACCATCGCCAGCCGCGCCCGCGGGGTCGCCGACGCCTTCGCCGTCACCGTCGAGGGCGGGACCGCCGCGCCGGTGCGCCCGGCCGCCTTCCCCGGCCCGCACGGGACCCGGGTCGAGGTGCGCGACCTGTTCTACGCCACCCCGGCGCGGCTGAAATTCATGAAGTCCGAACGGGCCGAGGCGATGGCCATCTCCGAGGAGATCCGCCGCCAGGCCATGGCCCACGAGGCGACCGCCTTCACCCTCGAGCTGGACGGCCGCACCGCCCTGCGCCTGCCGGCCGAGCGGCCGGGGCCCGAGGGCCGGCTCAAGCGGCTGGCCGCCATCCTGGGCCGCGAGTTCGAGCACAATGCGCTGCTGATCGATCAGACCCGCGACGGGGTGCGCCTGTCCGGCTATGCCGGCCTGCCGACCTATTCGCGCGGCAACGCCGCCCACCAGTACCTGTTCGTCAACGGCCGCCCGGTGAAGGACCGTCTGCTGCAAGGCGCCCTGCGCGGGGCCTACGCCGACTTCCTGGCCCGCGACCGGCACCCCGCGGCGGTGCTGTTCCTCGACCTCGACCCGCTTTACGTGGACGTCAACGTCCACCCGGCCAAGGCCGAGGTGCGCTTCCGCGATCCGCAGCTGGTGCGCGGCCTGATCGTCGGCGGTCTTCGCCACGCCCTTGCGGCCGCGGGGCATCGGGCGTCAACCACCGTCGCGGCCGAGGCGCTGGCGGGCTTCACCGCCCATGAGGGCGTGGGGCGCGGGGCGTGGGGCGTAGCGGAGGCCCGGCCCGACGCCGGCGGCTGGTCCGGCTGGACCGGCTGGTCGGCGCCGGACGCCGCCGCGCAGACCCTGCCCGGCCTCAATGATTGCAGCGCCCGGGTCGAAACCCTCGACCCCCACGCCCCACGCCCCACATCCCACGCCCCGTCCGAGATCGACCTGCCGCTCGGCGCCGCCCGCGCCCAGCTGCACGGCACCTACATTGTGGCCCAGACCCGCGACGGCCTCGTGGTGGTCGACCAGCACGCCGCCCACGAGCGACTGGTCTACGAGCGGATGAAAGCCCAGATGGCCGCCGGCGCCGTGGCCCGCCAGGCCCTGCTCAGCCCCGAGGTGGTCGAGCTGGACCCGGCCGAGGCCGACCGGGTGGTCGCCCGCGCCGACGAACTGGCCCAGCTGGGCCTGGTCATCGAGCCGTTCGGCCCTGGCGCGGTGCTGGTGCGCGAGACCCCGGCCCTGCTGGGCGAGACCGACGTGCAGGGGCTGATCCGCGACATCGCCGACGACCTGGCCGAACACGGCGCCGCCCTGGCCCTGTCCGAGCGCCTGGGCGAGGTCTGCGGCACCATGGCCTGCCACGGGTCGGTGCGGGCCGGGCGGGTGCTCAGCGCGCCGGAGATGAACGCCCTGCTCAGGCAGATGGAAGCCACGCCGCACTCCGGGCAATGCAACCACGGCCGGCCGACCTACGTGGAGCTGAAGCTGGCGGACCTGGAGAAGCTGTTCGGGCGGCGGTGAGCTCCAAGCTCCGGAATGCCCTGACCCGCGTGCGTTCAGCGCGCCCGACGTGACCGCCGGGGCGCGGGCGCTGGTCGGCCGGATCGCGTCGTCGGCCCGGCCGGGCTAACCAGACCCCCACACCCCACGCCCGACGTCCTAATCCCTAATCCCTAATCCCTAATCCCTAATCCCTAATCCCTAAGCCCTAAGCCCTAAGCCCTAAGCCCTAAGCCCTAAGCCCTAAGCCCCCTCCGGGTGACCCAGCGCCAGATCCGCTTGCGGGCGTCGAGCACCGACAGGCCCAAGGCGGCGGCGACCGACCAGAACAGGCCCTCGGTCGCCACGGCGGCGACCACCACCAGGATCACCCAGGTGGCGCGCGAGACCTCCAGCCAATAGCCGACGGCGACCGCGCCCCAGGCGGCCACGGCGGCGGCGCCGACGACCGCGCTAAGCAGCCAGAAGAAGCCGCGCCCGCGGCGGATTAGGTCCGGTCGGGCCCGGGCGGCGGCCGGTTGGCGATCGTTGGTCATGGCGGTCATTCCTTCGTTGCGCGCCCCCGTGGCGCTCGTCGATGAAAGTCCCGGCCGCGACCGGAGTCTTTCATCGTGACGACGGTCGCGGATCGGCCGACGGTGGGGCGGATGGATTTGCGACGCGACCGACAGTTCGAGGCGCTGCTGGCCGAGCACGGACCGATGCTGCGGCGCATCGCCGGCAGCTACGAGGCCGACCCGGAGGTGCGCCGCGAGCTGGAGCAGGACATCCTGCTGGCCGTGTGGCGGGCGCTGCCGCGCTGGCGCGGCGAGGGGCCGGTGCGCGCCTTTCTCGCCCGGGTGGCGCACAACCGGGCCGTGACCCACGTGTCGCGCGAGGCGGCCCGGCCGCGCCGCTCGCCGCTGGACGAGACCCTGGCGTCGGACGAGCCGACGCCGCACGACCGGGTCGAGGCCGAGGACCTGCGCGAACGGCTGGCGGGGGCGGTGCGCCAGCTGCCGCTGGGCCTGCGCCAGCCGGCCGTGCTGACCCTCGAGGGGTTCAGCCCGGCCGAGATCGCCCCGATGCTGGGCCTGACCGCCAACGGCGTCTCGATCCGCCTGACCCGCGCCCGCGCCGCCCTGCGCGCGCTGATGACCCCGGAGCCCCGCGATGAGCCGTGATCCCAACTGGACCGACCTGGCCGGCGCCTGGACCGCCGGCCCCGCCGAGACGCCCGACGCCGCGCCCGACCCCGGCCTGGTGCGCCGCCTGCGCCGCCGGGCCCTGGCCGGGCGGATCAATTTCGTCTTCGAGTGCCTGCTGTGCCTGGCCGCCTTCGCCGTCGCGGGCTGGCTGGGGACCGGCGGCGCCGGGCCGGGCAAGCTGGGACTGGCGATCGCCACGGCCGTGTTCGCCGGCTTCGCCCTGGCCATGACGGTGTGGGCGCGCGGCGGGCCGCCGCCGGCCCTGGACGCCACCCCGGCCGACGCCCTGCGGCTGGCGCTGCATCAGGCCCGCGCCGGCCTGCGCTGGGCCCGGGCCGGAGTCTGGGTCAGCGTCGCCGCCCTGATCTTCCTGGCGGTCAACCTGGCCCCCGACGCGCTGCGCGAGGGCGGACCGCCGGCCGGGCCGCTGCTGGCCGCCGGAGCGGCGGCCATGGTCGTTTCGGCCTGGCTCTATCACCGGCACGGGGCGCGCTGCCGGCGTCGCATCGCCAGCCACGAGGCGGCGCTGAAGGACCTCGCCGACTAGACGGCCAGCGCCTCGTTCAGCGCCGTGGCCCGGCCGCCGCCGACCACCGCCCCGCCGCCGATGGCGTAGACCTGCCCCTCGAACGACGCGCCGGCCAGGCCGTGGCGCGGGGTGGCCATCGGCGGGCCCTCGGCCCAGCCGTCGGCCTCCGGATCGTAAATCCAGGTCTCGGCGAACACCCCGCCGCCGCCGTCCGACGCGAACCACTCGCCGCCAAAGGCGACCAGCAGGCCGTTGGACTCGGCCATCGCCAGGCCGCCGCCGACCTGATGTCCCGTTCGCGGCGAGGGCGGGATCGGGGCCAGGGTGTCCCAGCGGTCGGCCGCCGGGTCGTAGCGGTCCAGCCGGCCCGTGCCGCCGCCGTTCACCGTGCGCCCGCCGGCGACCCAGATGGCCCCGTCGAACACCACGGCCGCGGCGCTGTTGCGGGCCATCGGCAGCGGCCGGCGCGTTTCCCATCCCTCGGCCCCGGGGATCAGCACCAGATGGCGGTCGGTGTCGGCCTGGTCGTTCCAGTTGCCGTTGGCCCCGGCCGGGGAGCGGCCGCCGATCAGGTGCAGCACCGGGCCGGTGGCCGCCCCGACCGCCTCGGCCTGCGGCGAGGGCAGCGGCGTCACGCCGCGCCAGACGTCCTCGACCAGCGTCCAGGCGGTGGTGGTGTTGGTCCAGTCGCCGGCCTCGGACCGGCCGTAGCCGCCGATGACGAACAGGTCGTGCTCTGTGGCGATGAACATCGGATGGTGCCGCGGCTCGGGCAGCGAGGGCAGCTGCGCCCACGCATCGGCCGCCAGATCATAGGCGGCCACCCGGTCCTCGATGTGCAGCGGCTGGCCCTGTCGCGCGACCAGCCCGCCGCCGGTGATGATGCGGCCGTTCAGCAGGGCGGCGTAGATCTCCTGGGCAGGCCACGGCATCGGCGGCCCCTCGCCCCAGCCGGCGACGTCGGCGCGGGCCCGCAGGCCCGGGGCGGTCAGGGCGGCGGCCGCGCCGGCGGCCATCAGGGTGCGGCGATCGATCTGGTTCATGACCGCCAGCCTAACGCCGGTACGGCCCGTCGCGCCAGTTCAGCCCTCGCGGCGCAGGAACAGCACCCGCGCCGCGCCCCAGTCGCGGGCGTCCAGCCGGGCGTAGCCGGGGGTGTCGATCTCCGGCTCGTCGGCCCCGCGCTCATAGACCACCAGGGCCCCGGGCCTGAGCCAGTTTCCCTCGGCCAGGCGGGCGAGGGCCTGCTCGCCCAGACCCTTGCCGTACGGCGGGTCGAGGAAGGCCAGGTCGAACGCCTCGCCGGCCGAGCCGGGCCGCACGCCCAGGTCGACGGCGCTGCGCCGGTGCACCCGCGCCGCGCCGAACAGGCCGAAGGCCTCCATGTTGTCGCGGATCGCGCCGCGGGCCGCCTCGTCGGTCTCGACAAACAGGCAGAAGGCCGCGCCGCGGGACACCGCCTCGAAGCCCAGCGCGCCGGAGCCGGCGAACAGGTCGATGACCCGCAGGCCGTCCAGCGGAACCGACCAGCCGGCGTGCTCCAGCACGTTGAACAGCGCCTGGCGCGCCCGGTCCGAGGTCGGCCGCGTGGTCTGCCCCTGCGGCGCCGCCAGCGCCCGACCGCGAAATTTGCCCGCCACGATTCTCATGGCCCGGTGTCTGGACCGGGCCGGCGGGCGATGCAACGCTGCGACCGTTCAGGCAGGGGACGCGAATGATCCAGATGCAGGCGCCCGGGGCGTTTCTGGCGCCGGTGGACGGGGCGCGGCGGCTCGTACGGCTGGTCCAGTTCCTGCTGCTGGCCGCCGTCCTGCTGGTCGGGGTGATGATCCTGGGCGGCGTGCTGGCCGGCGCCGCCGGCCTGTCGCCGCTGCTGGCCGACCTGCCGATCAACGGGGTGCCCGAGGGCCCGGACCGGCTGATCGGCGAGAGCGTCTTCATCGCCGTGCTGGCGGTGGTGCTCAGCCTGATGGCCGGGGCCATCCTGGCCGCCGCGGCCATCGTCTGGCGCCGCGCGCCGCGCAGCTTCCTGTGGCCCGGCCGGCCCGTCTCGTGGCGGCTGCTGGCCTGGGGCTTCGTGTTCATGGCCCTGACCGCGGCGCTCAGCGGCGCCGTCGCGACAGCCCTGGGCACGCGGCTGGATTCGCCGCTGTTCGACGGCGCCTACGGGGCCGACACCCGCTGGCTGTACGCGGCCACGGCCGGCGCCGGCCTGCTGGCCGCCGCCGCCGCCGAGGAGGTGGTGCTGCGCGGCGTAGTGCTGCAGATCACCGCCGCCTTCACCCGCAACGCCTGGGTGCTGTGCGTGCTCAACGGGATGGTGTTCGCCGCCATCCATTTCGATCCGGACCCTGTCGCCTTCGTCTCGCGCGCCCTGTCCGGGGCGGCCTGGGCCTGGGCGGCGCTGCGGCTTGGCGGGCTGGAGTTCGCCATCGGGGCCCACTGGGCCAACAATCTGATGATCTCGCTGTTCGCCGAGCCGTTCTCGGGCGCCGCGGCGATCGGCCAGGGCTATCCGCTGCACGCCCTGCTGATGGACCTGCCGGTCGCCGCCGCCACGGTGGTCGCGGTCGAGCTGCTGGCCCGCCGTCGGCCCCCCGCCTAGCGCGGCTTGCCCGGACCGCGCGGCCTGGCCCCGGGCCGGCCGCCCGGCTTGGCCGGACGTCCGCCGCCGCGAGGGCCCGCCGCAGGCCGGCCGCCGCCGGGCTTGCCGCCAGGCTTGAACGGACGCCGGGGCGCCTCGCCCTCGCCGCGCTCAGCCGCGCCGGCCGGACGCGGCTTGCGCGCCGGACGGCCGGACCGCTCGGGTCGGGGCGACGGCTTGGCCCAGCCCGGCTTCGCCTTTGGCCGCGCCGGTCGCGCCGCCTGCTGCTCGCCCGCTTCGGCGGCCGCGGCCGCCGCGCGCACCCGGCTGGGCTTGCGCGACGGATCGGCCAGGGCGCTCGCGGCCGGCTTGCGGGTCGAAACCTGCGGCCCGCGCCGGCCCGGGATCGGCGCCGGGGTGGCCACGGTGTTGCCGGTCGGCAGGCTCTCGGGCCGGATGTGCTCGGCCAGCAGCTCGCGGATCACCCGCGGTCCGACCTCCTCGACCTCGCCGGTCGCCAGGGTCCCCAGCTGGAACGGCCCGTAGGCCAGGCGGATCAGCCGGTTGACCGTCACCCCGACGGCCTCCAGCACCTTGCGCACCTCGCGGTTCTTGCCCTCGGTCAGGGACACGCTGATCCAGATGTTGGCCCCGCCGCGCTCGCCCTCCTTGAGCGGCTTGGCCTTGTCCAGCGTCGCCTCGATCGGGCCGTACTGCACCCCGTCGACCGTGATCCCGTCCTTCAGCCGGTCGAGATCCGCCTGGGTCACCCGGCCGCGGGCCCGCGCGCGATACTGCCGCACCCAGGCGGTGCTGGGCATCTCCAGCGCCCGGGCCAGCTCGCCGTCGTTGGTCAGCAGCAGCAGGCCCTCGGAATTGATGTCCAGCCGCCCGACCGAGATCACCCGGGGCAGCCCCGGCGGCAGGGCGTCGAACACCGTCGGCCGTCCGGCCGGATCCTTGTGCGTGGTCAGCAGGCCGACCGGCTTGTGATAGCGCCAGACGCGGGTCGCCTCGGGCCCGCCGACCACCTTGCCCTCGACCGTGATCACGTCGTCCCGACCGACCAGCACCGCCGGGGTGTCCAGGATGCGGCCGTTGACGGCGATCTTGCCCAGGCCGATCAGCCGCTCGACCTCGCGGCGCGAGGCGACCCCGGCGCGGGCCAGGGTCTTGGCGATGCGCTCCTTGCGCACGGGCGTTTCGGGCGCCTTGGCCGCGCGCGGACCGCCGGGCTTGCCGCCGCCTTTTCGCGGCGGCGCCTTTTCGGCTTGACGGGAGCGGGGCTTCTTGGCGGTGTCGTCGGAATGGCGGACCATGATCTGGGCTTCATGCGCACGGCGCTTGATCTGGCGCAAGCGGCGGCGAACGACGGCGAGACGCCCGTCGGCGCCCTAGTGGTCGACGAAAGCACCGGCGAGGTGCTCGGCGCCGCCGGAAACGCCCCCATCGGGCGACACGATCCGACCGCCCACGCCGAGATCCTGGCCCTGCGCCAGGCGGCGGAAAAGACCGGCAACTACCGGCTGACCGGCCTGACCCTGTATGTGACGCTCGAGCCGTGCGCCATGTGCGCCGGGGCCATCAGTCACGCGCGCATAGGGCGGGTGGTGTGGGGCGCCGACGACCCCAAGGGCGGGGCCGTGCGCCACGGGCCCCGCTTCTTCGACCAGCCCACCTGTCACTGGCGGCCGGAGCTGGAGGGGGGGCTGCTGGGCGAGGCGGCGGCCGATCTGCTGCGCGGCTTTTTCCGCGCCCGGCGCAAGGGAACGGCGGCTGGCGGGGCACGTTAAGGCCCCGCTGGAGACCTCCCCGTGCGCAAACCCTTCTGTGTCGCCCTGTTGTTGATCGCCCTGGCCGCCTGCGGACCCGAACCGCGCGAGGCCCCGCAGAGCGGCGAGGAAGTCCGCGAGCGGGCGGTGGAGGCCCAGACCGCCCGCCGGCGCACCGGCGCCGAGATCCAGGACCGGGCGCTGAACCGGGTGATCCGCGCCATCTATGTGTGCAATGACGGCGAGCGCCTGACGGTCGATTTCGACAATCCGCGCGAGATGGCCACGGTGCGCATGTCCAACGGCCAGGCGGTGGACCTGCGCATGGAGCGGGCCGCCTCGGGCATCTGGTATCGCGGCGGCGGCTACGACCTGCGCGGCAAGGGGGTGATGGCCACCTGGTCGGCCCCGGACGTCGATCCCACCGAATGCCGCGCGATCGACTGACCGGCGCGCGGGCAGGCGCCTAGGCGCGCGTTCCCTGATCGATCAGGAAGGCCCGGACCTCGGCCGGGTCGACCCCGCGCACCAGCTCCGCCCGGCCGACGCCGCGCGCCAGCACCAGGGCCAGCTCGCCCCCCCGCGCCTTCTTGTCGCCGGCCATGCGCTCGACCAGGGCCGCGGCGCTGAAGTCGCCGACCTCGACCGGCGTGGTCGGCAGCCCCGCCGCGGCGACGGCCGCCGCCACCCTGTCGGCCTCGGCCGCCGGGCACAGGCCGCGAACGACCGAAAACCGGAAGGCCAGCACGCAACCGAGCGCCACCGCCTCGCCGTGGGTCAGGCGCGCGTCGAACCCGGTCTCGGCCTCGAAGGCGTGGCCGAAGGTGTGGCCCAGGTTCAGCAAGGCCCGCCGCCCGGCCTCGCGCGGGTCCTCCGCCACGATGGCCGCCTTGATCTGCACCGACCGCTCCACCGCCCGGGCCAGGGCCGCGCCGTCCCCGGCGGCGCCCGCGGCCCCCGCGCCGGCCAGCCAGTCGAAGAAATCCGCGTCGCAGATCAGCCCGTGCTTGAGCACCTCGGCCCAGCCCGAGCGCAGCTGGCGCGGCGGCAGGCTGGCCAGCAGGTCGATGTCCGCCAGCACCAGCCGCGGATGGTGAAAGGCCCCCACCAGGTTCTTGCCGCGCGGCGTGTCGATAGCCGTCTTGCCGCCCACCGAGGAATCGACCTGGGCCAGCAGGGTGGTCGGAATCTGGATGAAATCGACGCCCCGCATGTGCAGCGCCGCGGCCAGGCCGGCCAGGTCGCCGACCACGCCGCCGCCCAGGGCGATCACCGCCCCGCTGCGGTCCAGACCCAGGGCGGCCAGCCGGTCCAGCACCCGCTCCAGTTCGGCGAAGGACTTCGAGCCCTCCCCGGCCGGCACGGCGACCAGATCGGCCGCGACGCCGGCCGCCTTCAGCGACGCCAGCAGGGCCGGGGCGTACAGGCCGGCCACCGTCGCGTCCGAGACGACCACCGCCTTCGGACCCGCCAGCAGCGGCGCGACGGCCGGTCCGGCCTGGCCCAGCAGCCCGCGCCCGATGCGCACCTGATAGGGGCTCACCCCCGGCCCGGCGACCGTCACCTCCGCCATCAGACCTTCGCCCCCACATGGTCCCGCAGCGCCCGCACGATGGCCTCCACGGCCTCGCCGTGCGAGCCCCCGCCGCAATCCACCGTCAGATCCGCCTCGGCATAGATCGGGTAGCGCTGCGCGGCCAGGTCGCTGAGCACGGCCATCGGATCCTTGCCGCGCAGCAGGGGCCGGGTGTCGCGCCGACGCACCCGCGCCGCCAGCACGTCCAATTCGGCCCGCAGCCAGACGGTGATCGCCTTCTGCCGGAACAGGGCCCGGGTGCCTTCGTGCAGATAGGCCCCGCCGCCGGTCGCCAGCACGATCGGCGGTCCGTCCAGCAGCCGGCGGATCACCCGGTGCTCTCCGGCGCGGAACGCCCCCTCGCCCAGCTCGGCGAAGATGTCCGACACGCTGCGCGCCGCGGCCGCCTCGATCTCCTGGTCGGCGTCATGGAACGGCAGCCCCAGCCGCGCCGCCAGCCGGCGCCCGACAGTGGACTTTCCGACCCCCATCAAACCCACTAACGCTATGGTGCGCGTCGACAGGCGCTTGTCGGCGCTCATGGGTCAGAGGTCTCGCAGGGCCAGGGGACGAAGCAGACGGGCATGATCAGTCAAGGCTTTACACGATGGGCGGGCCTGCTCGCCAGCACCTGCCTGCTGGCCGCCGCGCCGGCCCTGGCCGAGGCGCAGGAGGTGCGGCCGATCACCCCGCCCGATCCGGTGCAGGCCGAGGCGCTGCGCGGGCTGGATCTGTGGTCCGCCGCCGGCGGCCGCACCGGCCTCTCGGCCGATCTGTGGGACGGCGCCTCGCTCAGCCTGACCCAGCTGGTGCTGCCGGTGCTGGGCGAGCGGCCGCTGCCGCCGTCGCTGGCCAGCCTGGCCCGCCGGGTGCTGGCCACAGGGGCGCGCGCGCCGATCGGCGCCGGTCAGGACGAGGCCCTGGCGGTGCTGCGGGTTCGGGCCCTGATCCGGCTGGGCGACCCGCGCGCCGCCTTCGACATCCTGTCGCGCACCCCGGGGGTACAGGACAGCGAGCCGCTGTCGCGCGCCCGGTCCGAGGCCGCCCTGTGGATTGGCGAGACGGCCGCCGCCTGCGACACCGCCGACCGGTTGCGCGCCGGCCGGGATGAGGCCTGGCAGCTAAAGCTGCGGGCCTTCTGCCATCTGGTCGCCGGCCAGCAGTCGCGGGCCCAGCTCACCGTCGACCTGTGGCGTCAGCGCGGCGAGCCGGACGCGACCTTTTCCCGCCTGTTCGCCGCCGCCCTGGCCGAGGCGGAGGGCGGCGACGCGCCGGCGGTGCTGGACGACGCCCTGGACTTCGCCCTGTCGCAGCGCCTGGGGCTGGCGCCGCCCGAGGATCTGTCGGATGCGCCGCCGCCGGCCCGCGCCGGCCTCACCGGCCAGCCGCCGACGCCGCCATCGGCGCCCGCCCCGATCGACGCCGCCGAGCTGGCCGCCCTGATCGAGGCCGGCGGCGCCGCGCGAGGGGCCGAACGGGCGCGGCTGCAGGCTCGCGGCATGCTGGCCGCGGCGCTGGGGGCCGAGATGACCCCGGGCGTGCGGGCGCTGTACGCCACCTTTGACGTACCGGCCCCGCGGGCCACGGCGGCGCGCCTGACCGGCATGGACATGGCGGCCGACGCCGGCCACGCCGGCGAGGTGGCCCTGTTCGCCCTGTCGGTCGCTCACCAGCAGCCGCAGGGGCTGGGGGTGGCCGACCGCGCGGCCATCGCCCGGGCGCTGATGCGGGTCGGCTTCGAAGCCGAGGCCCGGGCCCTGGTCGCCGAGGGCCTGGCCGAACTGGAATGAGCGCGTCGCCGCAGGTCGAGGCCTTCCTCGAGATGATGGCGGTCGAGCGCGACGCCTCGCCCCACACCCTGGCCGCCTACGCCCGCGCCCTGGCCGACGCCGAGGCGGGCCTGGTCGACGCCGGCGGCCTGATGGGCGCCGACGCTCCAGCCGTCGAGGCGTGGTTCGCCGGCCTGTCCGCCCGTGGCCTGTCGGCCGCCACCGCCGCACGGCGCCGCTCGGCGGTGCGTCAATTCTACCGGTTCGCCCTGGCCGAAGGCTGGCGGGCCGACGATCCGTCGCGCCGGCTCGAGGCGCCGCGGCAGGGCCGGTCCCTGCCGCGAACCCTGACGCGCGAGGAGGTCGGGCGACTGATCGCCGCCGCCGGGGCCCGCGACAGCGCCGCCGGGGTCCGCCTGGTCTGTCTGGTCGAGCTCGCCTACGCCTCGGGCCTTCGAGTGTCAGAACTGCTGGCGCTGCGGCTGGACGCCCTGGCCCGCGATCCGGCGTTCCTGGTCGTGCGCGGCAAGGGAAACAAGGAGCGGCTGGCGCCGTTGAACGCGGCCGCGCGGCAGGCGGTCAAGGCGTGGCTGGCGGCCCGCGGCAAGGTCGACAGCCCGTGGCTGTTTCCGTCCAGCGGGGCCAGCGGCCGGCTGACGCCCCGCCGGTTCGCCCAGCTGCTGGACCAGGCGGCGCTGGACGCCGGGATCGACCCGGCCCGGGTCAGCCCGCACGTGCTGCGCCACGCCTTCGCCACCCACCTGCTCGAAGGCGGCGCGGACCTGCGCGTTGTCCAGACCCTGCTGGGCCACGCCGACATCGCCACCACCCAGATCTACACCCACGTGGCCACCGAGCGGCTCAGCCAGGTGGTG